>REDS01000215.1 GCA_007693395.1 Balneolaceae bacterium
AAATTGAAAAATGGCGATCTCGAAGATCGAAAAATTGAGATTGAAGTTGCCAACAAAAAGACCCCGATGATGCAGGTTTTCGGCCCGCAAGGAATGGAAGAGATGGGAGTAAACCTGCAGGATATGCTCGGGAATCTCACCAGAGGGGCGAGAAAGAACAGGCGTACACTTCCCATAAGCGAAGCGCGTGAGATAATGATTGAGCAGGAATCCGAGCGCCTCATTGATCACGAAGCTGCCGTTCAGGAAGCTCTTGACCGTGTGCAGAACCAAGGTATTGTATTTATTGATGAGATTGACAAGGTTGCAAGTGATTCAAGCGGGCACAAAGGCGGTGGTGCTGATGTAAGCCGGCAGGGAGTTCAGCGAGATCTTCTGCCTATTGTGGAAGGAAGCACTGTGAACACAAAACACGGCATCGTAAAAACCGACCATATTCTTTTTGTAGGCTCCGGTGCGTTTCATGTTTCGAAACCATCAGACCTCATTCCGGAATTGCAGGGACGCTTCCCGATCCGTGTGGAATTAAATTCTCTTACCGAAGAAGACTTTTTCAATATTCTCACACAGCCAAAAAATGCCCTAACCAAGCAGTATCAGGCCATGCTGGAATCTGAAGGTGTAAAAATTGACTTTACAGAAGGCGCCGTACGTGAAATTGCACGGATTGCAGCGAGTGTAAACCAGCAGGTAGAAAATATTGGTGCCAGAAGGCTGCATACCATTTTATCCTCTCTGCTTGAAGAACTCCTTTTTGTTGTACCGGATGATATCTCAAGTGGTGAGATCAAAATTGATGAGGCATATGTCCACAAACAACTTGATGGCATTGTAACAAACAAAGACCTTAGCCATTATATACTATAATATACTTCGGGGCTGCGGCTCCGAAGATTCCTCTGCTTTATCTAATCACCATAAATTTTCATTCTTTAACAGTAAAATCTCAGTTTAAAGAAACGTTTCAACATACTTTGCGTTGTAATAAAAGTTATTGGCTTAATTAATTTTCAATACCTATAATCTACAGTGCCAACCTTGCGTTGTTCAGAAACAAGTTTCAATACAAAAAAACGATGTCAGTGAAAAAATTTATTGCCCCTCAACTCGCACTCTTATTAATTCTATCTGCCGTTTGGGTTGCAGGGATAGATAATGTGGTAGTTAAAAGCGGCTATCATCAGGATAATCTCCACAAATATCTCCAGGTACAAAGAAGAGTAATTGATAACTACTTCGGTGAAACATCTATTAATGAGCTATACAAGCAGAGCATCATCGGCATTTTAAGTCATCTTGACGATGATTCAATCGACGTAGAAGGCACCCCACTCGACATCAGCGGAGAGATTTCTATCCAGAATCTTCGCGATTCATACAATAGGTTTGAAGAAGCTTACCTCTTCGTAGCAAACAACTTCCCCGATACGGATCTTACAAAAATGGTGGAGTCGTCCATACGGGCAATGCTCTCCACGCTTGATCCCCACTCTGTCTATATAGAGCCGGAAGAGAGCGACAGAATACAAGAACAATTTGCCGGTCGATTCCAGGGTATTGGTATTCAATTCAATATCATTCAGGATACCATTACCGTGATCACCCCTATCTCAGGCGGCCCAAGTGATCAGCTCGGAATTATGTCAGGCGACCGAATTATCGCTATTGATGACTCAAGTGCTATTGGTTTCAGTAACGAAGATGTGCTCAGGAAACTGCGTGGTGAAAAAGGTACAACGGTTGATGTTAGAATTATGCGGCCAAGAAATACGCGGCCACTCAACTTCACTATTACGAGAGATGATATACCCATCACCACAATTGATTCTCATTACATGATGGATGACCGCACCGGTTACATAAAAATTAACCGGTTTGCAGCTACTACACATGATGAATTTCTTGCCTCCGTTGAGGATTTAAAAGAGCAGGGAATGGAGCGGTTGGTCCTGGATCTTCGTAACAATCCCGGCGGTTATCTTAGCCAGGCCATTGCAATTTCTGAAGAATTTTTTCCGCGCGGCACAAAAATAGTATCTACACAGAGCCGCCATTCTCGCTTTAACCAGGAAGTTCATTCAAGAATAAATGGTGCCCTTCAGGATATGCCGGTCATTGCGCTCGTTAATGAAGGTTCCGCTTCGGCCAGTGAAATTGTTAGTGGTGCCATACAGGATCACGACCGCGGATTGGTTGTTGGGCGGCGAACCTTTGGAAAGGGGCTTGTTCAGCAGCAGTACGAACTTGTTGATAACAGCAATATTCGTGTAACAATCTCAAGATATTACACACCATCCGGCCGATTGATCCAGAAGCCGTTTGATGGCAGCAGTGAAGATTACGCATTTGAAATACGCCATCGTTCAACCGATGCAACCATGGATGCATCAGGGTTTATCGATATGGTACCGGATTCACTGCGATTCAAAACTGCCGGAGGCCGCGATGTGTTTGGTGGCGGGGGTATTGTACCGGATATTATTGTTCAGGAAGACACTACTTCATCTCCATATCTATTCAACCTGATGAGAATTGAACGGGTTGAGTTCAATTTTGTCAGAGAATTTCTCGATAACCACGGTGAAGAATTCCGAGCAGAATGGGAAGATAATTTTAACGGTTTTCGATCAGGATTTAGCTGGAGCGCCGACAATGAGCAAATGTTCCTGAAAATGATGAAAAATGTTGGCTTAAAAATTACAGAAGATATTGATGA
>REDS01000004.1 GCA_007693395.1 Balneolaceae bacterium
TTAAGCACAAAATTTGACCTGTCGAAATCAGATTCCCGGTTCTGGCGAACAGCGGACAGAGATTTGATTAATACTTGTTTGAGTTTGTCGTAATCGCCCGGTTTGGTGATATAGATATTGGCTCCATGCAGAAACGTATCCTCGATATCTTTTTCAGACGTTGAGGTGGAGTAGATGGCAATGGATATATCGTTGTACTTCTCATTTCTTCTTATCTCTTTAAGGCATTCCATACCGTTCATATGCGGCATATTGAGATCCAGAAAAATGACGTGGGGAAGTGGTTTCTCTTCTTTTTTCAGATAATCCATCAACTGCTTGCCGTCATTCACCATATGGACGATGATATCCTTTTTCATCTCTTCAAAGATCTCTTTAAAAACAAGTCTGTCGCCCTCATCATCATCGGTTAGCAGTACGCGGAGTGGAGCTTTTTGGCTTTTCATCTATTTTTTTATCGTACAACGGAATATAAATATCAAATGTGCTTCCTTTGTTTATAGCACTTTTTGCATTAATGATACCATTATGATGATGCACAATTTTTTTCACTGTTGCAAGCCCGATGCCCGTACCGGGATATACGTCTTTTGAATGAAGTTTTTGAAATACCTCGAATATTTTTTCACTGTATTTTTCCTCAAAACCGATGCCCTTATCCGAAACCGAAATATGGCAGTACTCTTTTTCCGGGTTCAGATCTTTCACTTTCAGTTTGGTTCCTTTTACAATTCGGCTCTTGATCCTGACATGAGGTTTTGCTCCCGGTTTTGTAAATTTGATTGCATTGCTGACAAGGTTGTGTATCAGTTGCCGGAACTGAAAAACAATAACATCTGCCTCACACATTTCGCCCACATCAACAGTGGCTTGTTGTTCTTTAATTTTATCGCTGAGGTTTGCTTTAACTTCATCTGCAATGGTTTTAAGGTTCACTCTTTCAAATTTTCTCTCTGTAGTGTTAAGCCGCGAAAAAGCGAGCAGGTCATCTATAAGCTTCTGCATTCGTTCTGCAGCGTTCTGCATCAGCGAAAAATAGGTTTTCCCCTTCTCGGACAGGTTTTGGTCCTCTTTTTCGAGAATGCGGCCGGCAAAGGTCTGTATTTTTCGCAACGGTTCCTGCAAATCGTGGCTGGATATATAGGTAAATGCTTCCAGCTCTTTATTCATACTTATCAGTTCTTCGTTGGTTTTCTTAAGTTCCTCATTAGCGCTCTTTAACTCAGCAGTCCGTGCTTCTATTTTCTCATTCAGCTCTCTGGTATGCCGCTCCTGAATTTCACGCCTTTTTTCTCTCTCTTTTACCTGTTCGGTAATATCTTCAAGTGAGAGAAGAATTAAATTTTCTGATTCATCATCTTTCACAACTTCCCGTGCATTCAGCAGCAGATGCAGCTCGCCGATATCGGGAAAACTTTGGATGACTTCATAATCAACAATAATTGGATTTTTTGGAATAACTTCTTCAAACAGTTTTCTCAGTTCAGGAAAATCCCACATCTTGTTGCCCAGATCATAGACCAGTGCCCCAACGGTCTCCTTTTCATTTAGCTTAAATTGTTTGTAAAAGGCATTATTAGCCGTTCTTATCCGCAGGTTTTTATCCAGCACCAGCAGCGGCTCGCGAATATTTGCAACAATCGATTCAGAATAATTTCTTTCAGCTTCTATTTGTTCATTTAAACTGCTCATTTCCTGGTTCAGGACAACCAGTTCTTCGTTGGTGCTTTGAAGCTCCTCCTTACTGGTCTCTAACTCTTCATTCAGACTCTGCAACTCTTCACTGCCGCTCATCAACTCTTCGTTGGCACTTTGAAGCTCTTCGATGGCAACTTCCTGGTCTTCCGTGATGTTCCGCATATCTTCCCTTGTGTCAACAAGTTCCTGCTCTAACTGCTTTATGCGTTGATCTTTTTTGTTATCTGAAGATTTTTTTGTTTTTGCAACATCGGCTTCAGATTTCTGTTTATTGCCCTTTGACGAGGTATCGTGAAACAGCACTAAAAAATAAGGCTCTATGGTATTTGGAATCGGAATGGCTTCGATGGTAATCGTAAGCAGGTCACCGTTTATTTTAACCGGGATATTCTCTTTTTTTGCTTCTGCATTTTCCTGCTTTGCTTTATGCAGAATGTTTCGCAGTTCAAAAGCCAGCCCCTGCGCTGCCAATGTGATCAGGTTATGGCTCGGTTTTCCTGATGTTTGCTCTAAATAGGGGCCGGTTTTACCGCGATACTGTACAATATCCATCACCTCATTCACCACTACACCGGCAGGGGTGTACTTTTTGAGCATGATCTCGTCTGCCTTGCTTTGAAAATCGGGATCCTTCTTTTCCGGTTTTTTACTTTCTTCAATCTTGTTAAAATCAAGTTCAGATCTCCGGTTCACCACTTGTACAAACTTGCTGGGTACATCTTTACGTGAATATATTTTGTCACTTTTGGCAACTTCAGAAAAAAGGTCGGGAACTCCGCTGGTTGTTTCCGATTTGCCAAGCAGTAAAAACCCGTCAGGGTTCAGCACATAATGAAAAGTAGTGAGTGCTTTTTTCTGCAGATAGGGTTCAAAATAGATAAGCACATTTCGGCAGCTTATCAGGTCCATTTTGCCAAATGGCGGGTCTTTTAAAAAATTATGAACGGCAAAGACACACAT
>REDS01000148.1 GCA_007693395.1 Balneolaceae bacterium
CTTCACAAATTGATCAGGCAGTACATGCTGAAAGTGAAATAGATCTTGGAAATGGTGAAATAGACGGTGATGCTACCCTGAATCAGTCTTTTAATGGCCTGAAGATCAATAATAATGGTTCTATTTCCGGAGATTTTCAATTTTACAACAATAACATGCCGCCCGGTTTACAAGATGGTGAGAGTGGTATTGGTGGTAATGTAATAAACATGCCTGAAAAAATTGAGTTTGATGAACCGGTATTTCCCGACTTTCCGACAAACTTTATGCCAATAAGTGAGAATAGCGGTAAGCAAGAGTTATTTCCATCAGATATTAAAAATTTCAGGTTTGATAATTTTAATACCAACAATACAGTGATACATGTAGGTGACGGCGAATTAATTCTTCATGCAAATAATGTAGATCTAAGCGGAGGCCTTACAATCGTAGGAGAGGGAACACTATCTCTTTATGTGGAAAACTCAATTTCACTGCAAAATGCTCAAATCAATGCAAACCGATCGCCCAAGCACCTTGCCATTTACTATAAGGGAACTAACGAAATTCGATTTACCGGTAATGGTACACTGAAGAGTATGATTTTTGCTGAGGCTGACAATGTTGAGATTACCATAGCCGGTAACCCCACTTTTGAAGGGCACATTATCGCAACTGGTAACAACACTAAGATCAATTACAACGGAACACCCGCTGCTGCAGCTCTCACTTTTGCTCCTAAAGGTACAGTAACATTAGGGGGTTCTGCAGGTTCTTATCATGGAGCAATCGTATCTGACAGATTTAATGCTAATGGCCGCCCAATAGTTACGTATGACGCCGACTTTGCCTCTACAATTCCGCCATTACAGGGTAGCGATTTAGGACAATACAATATTGCTTTCTGGAATTAACGGGCCAGTTAGAATTTTCATAATTAAAGTATTGTTAATCTGCAAATCTTACCGCTATGTTTTTATATTAAAATTTTATAATTTAGTATAAAACTGCTTCCTTATAGCCATATTGCCACGCTTGCGATATAAGCTAATTGGAAACACCCATATAACTTAAATAGATTCACATGGGTAAGTATGCGATTATAATCGTTTCAGCTCTCATCTTTTCAATGATTACATATTCTCATGCGTTGAGAAATGCACTCTTTATGTCGAGCTCACGAACGGTGCAAAGTTACAGCCAAAATCAGGCTCACAACATTGCTCATAGTGCTGCAATGATGGCTATTACAGACCTGCGCAGTAACGATAACAGTACTTTTTTTCCCTCAACAGACAATACCTATTATTTCCCTTCTGCAAACGGTTTTGAACCATTGAGTGAAATGTATGGTGAGTACAATCTTGAGTTGACAAATCATGGAGGGACTCTCTTAACCTTACGATCTACCGGGCGGTTTGAAAATACCACATATCAAACTGAAATTGGACTTGTGATTGGATTTTCAACATGGAACCCAAATTTCGATCAGGCATTACATGCAGAAAATTCTATTGAAATGGGTGGAAATGATTACATAGGATGTGTAGGTGTAAACCCCTGCCAGGTAACACTTAATAGTGCTTTAGCAAATTCAATTCATTTGGGTAGTCAGTCAAAAATAAAAATAGATGCTGATCTATATGTAGGACCGGGTAGTGATGTGAACTCAGTTGTTGTTGGTAATCACAATAATGTTAGTGGAGACATCAAGGTTTTACCGAAAACAATCAAACACGAAATGCCACTGTTTCCAGATTTTAGTGAGTTGAATTTTCTTTCGGGCAGCTCTATCTACAGCACCAGCACCACTTTAAACCCGGAAGACTTTGATCAGCGCCATATTCCTGAAATATTGATGACCTCGGGTAATAATACGCTCATTATAAATACAGGAGATCAGGATCGGGAATTGCGTGTTGGTAAACTTGAGCTCAGCGGGCAAAATGAAATTAAAATTGTTGGTGATGGTAAATTAACCATTTACGTAGACTACGATGTAGACATGAAAGGAGGTTCCACCATTAATGAAGACGGTGATGTGAACAAGTTTATGATGTTTTACAGAGGTAATCAGGAAGTAGAGTTGTATGACGAAACGCTTGACTTTGGAGGAAATACGCACTTTAACGGCAGCTTTTTTGCTGATAAAGCCAATGTAAGGCTTAGAGGTACAGCAGGAATTCAGGGTAATGTGATAACCGGAGGCAATGTGTTGATGAGTGGAAATGCTTCTGCAATTTCCAGGGTAGTTTTTGCACCGGAGGGTACTGTAGAGACAAATGGAAACGTTAGTATAAGAGGTTCCGTAATATCAAAAAGCTTTAAAGCTTCGGGAAATACAGACTTAATTTTCGACCCGGAATTTGATGCTGACATTCCGGATTTAGAAGTATTTGGCAGTGGCTTTGATGTGGTTTATTGGAATTGATACTTAGAGTTAAATAGATGGCAACAGGACAAACATTACTGGCTTTAGCGGCGATTGTACTATTATCTATAGTAACTATGGGTATACGTCAGATGAACGTTCAGTCTGTAACAAATACTGTAGAGAGCCAGCACACATCAGATGCACTTAATTTTGGCCGCGATATAAGCGAGAGAGTTCACACCTTCTCCACAAGATATTTTGATTTCGATAATCTTTACGGTGGTTGTACAAACGATTCATTCGATCTTGAAGATATTGACAATAACTGCCGGTTCACCAGGGATTCGATGACCGGCGAAAATTTTGTAGCTGCTTTATTAGTTGGCAGCGAAGAAGACATTACCATTGGAAATGCAACACAAACAGGCCGCTTAGTTACAATCAGAATATTCTCTGATCGCGATGGTGATAGTGAATTCAGAGCTGAATATAGAACCATTTTAACAAACCTAACTCCTTAGTCAGGTGTTAAAAAATATAACCTAATTGGCAACACAACTCGACATAATTATTCCTCCCATCATAGTGGGGCTATTGATTATCCTGATTTTCAGAGTGAATGCCTTTATGATGGATTCATCAGTTGATACTCGTCTTAACAACGATGTTCAAATGCATGCTGATGTGATAGCTGATATCATTCAGGAAGAACTTCGTAGTGTAATTGATCTGGTTAACAGTGACCTGTTTACATCTGCACCAAATACTGTTCAGGCAGACTCGCTGGAATTTATCAGGGCTATTACAGATCCTGTAACTGGTGTTACCCCACTTAATATTAAAGTTAAACGAGATGAAAGAAACCTGATCATTTTCAGAGATACGGACCCGATTGATGAGAACTCAGATAATGTAGTATATGGTTCGCAAATTTCTTCACTTGAGTTTACAATGGCTACAAACCAATCCAACGATATTATTCCTAATGTGATTCGTTTTCGGGTAGTAACGGAAAGTGATCCTGCTCAACACGTAAGGTTCAGAGACGATGACAAAGTTGTTCGTGCAGTTGCCGAAAGAGAGATTTTTTTAAGGCATCGGGCTATGAGTACAAATTAAAATCATCTAAGACATTACTACGAAAGTTTTCCTGAAATTTAAATGTTTAGGAACAGAGATTAATTTGAAAGTAAAATTGATAATAGAACTCATATTATTATTTTACTGCTATGCATGATCTAAATAAAATCAGTTAAATAATGCCTCAATTTCGATTTCGCGGAACAACAAATCAGGGTAAGATTATCCAAAGGGAATTTGAGGCCCCCAACAAAAAAGCGGCTAAAGAGAGGGTAAATAAACTTGCACAGGCACGATCATTTAAAATCCAGTCTGTTGATCAAAAGCAGGTTTATCTTTATAAAGTTAGAAAAAACGGCTCACCTGCTACTGAAGGAGAACAAGAGGCATATTCGGCTGAAGAGGTTGAACGCGCACTTAAGAAAATGGGATACCGCGTTGATTCTGTAAAGAAGAAATGGCTCGACCTGAAAGGTATGGTGCCCAACGAGGAGATTGTTACGTTTATACGTCTATCCGCCGATCTTTTACGTCAAAAATTACCCTACGATCAAATTCTCACCCTGCTCTATGAAGATACCACGAATAAGAGCATGAAAGACATCATAAAAACCATCCAGAAAGATTTACGGGATGGTAAAGAAGGTGCAGAAGTATATGATAAGCACGTTAAAGAATTTGGGCGTTTTGCGTCTTACATGCTTGGTGTGGCATCTACAAGTGGTAATATGGCAAGTGTTTTTGACAGTACTGCAAAGTTTATTGAACGTGATGCAGACTTCAAAAAAAATATGAGAAGAGCTCTCTTCATGCCAGCTATAACGGTAATTGCAGTATTGTTGACACTGCTCTTTTTTGTTGGTTATGTTTTTCCTGTTACGGCAGAAATGTTTCTTGAGTTTGATATTGTATTGCCGCCTCTTACAGCACAAACTCTGGATATTAGTTATTGGCTGCAGGCAAATTGGGTTCCAATAATGCTTGCTTTTGTAATTCCCAGTGTAACTCTTTACCTAATGTGGAAAAACAAGCACGGACGCCTTATTCTTGACCGCTATTTAATAAGGATGCCGGTAATTGGAGATCTGATGCACAAAACAAGTATCGAAATTTTTGCACGTGTATTTAATACTCTCTACAGTGGTTCAGGGCAAAACATAGAGGTGATTCGTATAGCAGCTGAAGCATGTAGAAACAGTTATATCGAGAAGCAGGTGAAAGAGGTTGCTATCCGGAAAATGCTTGAAGATGGCGCAGGGTTAATTGAGGCACTCGAGGCCACACAAGTATTTCCAAAAAGTGCACTTAGCCGTTTCAGACTTGGGGCTGAATCCGGTTCATTGAAAGAAAATGCAGGCCAACTTGCCAACTACTATGAAAAACAGACGGAGTACAAGCTCGAATCTGTGATTAATATGATTAACTTATTCATCAACATATTTATATTTGTTGCACTTATCTATATCACAGTTGTTTCATCTGAAGCTGCTATCATACAGCCGAACTACTAACTCAAGTTAAAATCCAAGTTCAACACTCTTGATGTAAAACCATCTGTTAACGTTTGCTCTCAGCTTAAAATGATTCAGGAAATACAAGAAATAGAGAATATTTTCTGAATGTTTTATTTTTTTTTCGTGTGTTATATCTGTTAAATTAATCATCTATTGATTTTTTAAAGCCATTTCATGAACAACGTTCAAAAAAATACATTTTACGTAAGGCGAAGGCTTGGCGAGGCACTTGTTGAAAAAGGAATTATTGACGATAGTCAGTTAGATTCTGCTATAAAACAGCATCAATCCGAACCGATATCGATACGAAGGCGCTTAAGTACAATTCTTGTTGATGATTATAAAATAGACAGGCATCAGGTAATGAAAACCATTACCAACCTCTATGCTTTTCGTGAGGTAATCAGTACAGATGAGCCATCCTCAAAGCTAATTGAAAGTGTCCGTAAGTTGATGGACGACCTACCCGATGAAGTGGTTGATGAATTGATATCTCACAAATCAGTTCCTTTTAAGGCCACAAAGGATCAGATTATACTTGCCTGCGCAGACCCAACCGATCCCCAGATATCTATTTTGGCTTCTGAACTGCCATACAAACTGTATGAGCTAACCTACTGTAAACTCGAGACAGTAGATAAGATTATCGCTAAGGTGTATGACCAGCGCAATGAGTTTCTCAAACTTCTTGATGACATGGATCTTGAAGAGCCAGAAATGCCCATGCAGGAGGTTGATGAGGATGAGCTTGACGCTGAAATCAACAAGAGTATGCTTAATTCCCTTATTGAAGGGATGTTGGTTGAGGCTGTTCGGAGAGGTGCCAGTGATATTCACATTATTCCCGGTAAAAAAAATGTAACCGATATTTTATTTCGCCTTGATGGCCGCCTGCGGGTATGGCATTCACAACCGGGTGTAAAACCGGAGGCAATTGCTGCCGTTGTAAAAGATAAAGCTCTTAATATAGACCGATTTGAGCGCGATTCTTCGCAGGATGGTTACATACAACGCCGTATTGATAATACGAATATCCGGTACAGGGTATCTATTATGCCAATGGTGGGAGAGGAGTACAACCGTAAACTTGAGTCTATAGTAATTCGTGTACTTGATGACAGAAAAGTCATTACCGACCTTGAAAAGCTTGGTTTACAGGAAAAGGCCTCGATCGATTTTAACAAAGCAATCCGCAAACCATCCGGTATTGTGATTATTACAGGCCCAACGGGTTCAGGAAAGTCAACTACGCTTGTAGCAGCTCTGCATGCGGTTATCAGCCCTGAGTTTAACGTGCTTACAATTGAGGAGCCGGTAGAATATCTGATAAAAGGCGCCAGGCAGTTGAAAATTTCCGAAAGTATGACGTTCGACATGGCCATGCGCGGTATTCTTCGTCACGACCCGGATATTGTGCTTGTTGGTGAGATTCGTGATCTGAAAACAGCGGAAATTGCTATCAAACTTGCCAATACCGGCCACTTAACTTTTTCTACCCTTCATACGAATGATGCACCCAGTGCAGTAGCACGTCTCTTCAAGATGGGAGTAGAGCCCTTTCTTATCGCGAATGCGATTAACCTTGTAATGGCACAGCGTCTTGTGCGAAGATTATGTACTGAATGTAAACGCCCGCTGGATAAAAAACTTAACTATGAACCGTTAGTAAATCTCGGTTTTAATGATGATGAGATCAGGGAGAGTACGTTTTATGAAGCTGTAGGGTGTGATAAATGCAGCCGTGGGTATAAAGGGCGGGTTGCAATTTTTGAAGCTCTATATTTTGACAAAGAGTTGCAGCGGATGATATTTGCAGCTGGTGATGAAATTGATGAAGATGCTATACGCCAACATGCCATAAACCAGGGAATGCTTACCCTAAGAGCGTCAGGCCGTCTTCGAATTAAAAACGGGCTTACCACGATGGAAGAGGTTCTTGCCATTACTCTTGAGGATGCATAGCTCAAGAACATAATTGCATAAAAAGGGGGAAATATATCTTAATATTCCCTTTTTTTAATTTATATGAAGAGCTGTTTATAAGATTTACTCAATTTGAATTTCCTGCAACTCATCAATCTCCTGTTGAAAAAGTTCTCTTCGATCCCGTAATAGATCCGGCATGTTTCTCATCGGGTCTGCAAGGCGCTCTTCAAGTGAAGGTAAAATAGTAGCCTTAATCAGAACAACCAGCTCCTGTACAGTAGTTTCTCTGGATTCGTATCCAAACAGGTAGCGCAGGCCAAAAAACCAACCCGGTAAATCTTTAAGAATTGGAATGCCTCTGCGTGTGCTGGAAACTTCTGTTTCATACAAACCTGCAATTACGGTACTCTCTCCGCTCAGCATTAATATTTCAGTTGCTGCTTCTTGTTTGTTTACTATTGTAGAAATAGGATCGGGCTGTGCAGTACTTCTCTCTGCATTTACCGTCATATATATAAATGGTGTATCTTCATGGTAAAAAATATGTGGCTGAACTCTTAAAATAGTACCCGTACTAAAAAATCTATCTGTGATATTGCCGGCAAAGTCCCGCTGTTTAATTGAAAAATCCTGCCCAACCTGAATACTTCCAAGCTCTCCGTCTATCACTTTGATGGTAGGAGAAGAGAGAATTTCGCCTTTATTGTTTTGTTCAAAAGCACTGAAGAGTGCATTAATATCCCATCCTGAATTGAATATATCTGTCCAATTTGATTCAATTTCAAATACATCCTGTCCAACGCTTCCGGCTGCAAAACTTTGTACCCGAACCCTGTCGTTCTGCAGGGATGTCCAATCGATACCGAGTTCTCGAATCATCTGTCTGTCTCCCTGGAAAAAAGTTGCCTGAATCTCTATTTCTCTGGATTGGAAAGTAACTTTTGGTGCTTCAGTACGAGCTGAAATACGATCATCTTCTGCAATAACTCTTTCATCAGGGGGTATATCTAATATTTCAAAGTATCGCGGATTTTCTACAAAAAAGAGATTATTAGCTGCCGTTATCCTGTTTAAGGCATCTTCCCAGTGCATTTGGGGTATATCAATCCCAATAGGCTCATTAAAATTGGTTCTTATTATAAAAATTTTATTGCGGAACTGGAGAGCAAGCTCTTCAATAATATCCATAGCATCAGAAAATTGAACGTCTTCTGAAAGTATAATTAACTCGTCCGGGTTTACGAAATCTCTTTCCGGCAGGCGATCCTGCGAATGCAGCAGCTGTACTGCAGCAAAGAGGATAAGTGTTGTGGAAATTAAAATTTTCTTTTTCATATCAGTTTCTCTGCGAGTTTGATTGTTGAAGGCTTAAAACAACTCTGTCGCGTATTCCGCCACGGTTTAAATCGAATACGGCTTCTCCGCGAGACATACTTATGGACGTTAACCTGCCCAAATATACCCTGTCTCCGATGTTTAAACGCTGTAATGTGCCCGTTTGGTCAATTATATGCGCTCTGCTGCCAGTTAAAACAACCAGCCGGCTGCTGTCAACATCAGGTAGATTTTCGATATTTGCCGGTACTTCATGTATTAATGGGTAATATGGATTGTGTAAAATTTCACCGAGTGGACCTGATGGCTCCAGATCGGCACGATAGTTTGTCCAGTTACCCCTTCTGTAATAAGCTCCAAGTGCAATCTGGAAATTTACCCTGTCTAGTCTCTCAAGCTCTGTTATATTATCAAGCTGAACGGTACGTATCTGAATCAGAGGCCTGCTGAACTCCAGTCTGTATAAATAATTAACCAGGTTTTCATACAGCCCTTCGCCCTGGATAGTAACGTTCACTATGCCGTGATCGCTCTGAAGTACGGAATCACTGAGTGAATAGTTGAGTTCAGTAAATGTGATCTCCCTGTTTAGTTCTTGAAGATAATTGTACAAATTACTTGAACTGTGATCCCGAAACAGCTCTTTTGGGTGGTTCAGGCGTGTGTAAAGAGCATCATTGTAATTTGCCTGAGCTCTTGCAAATAGATTTGCAGATTGTTGTACTTCCTGCAGCTCAGTATTCAACATTTGCCGTTGCTGGCGAGTAGCTTCGATGTCATCGTTAAAGGTATATTGTACGAAAAAATAACCCCCACCTACCAGTAGCAGCAGTGTAGCGATGAGTATGAGTGTATTTCGAATACTATATTTCATACAGTTTAGCGAATACGGATTATGAAATTATTTGAGCGATATGGCTCAGGTAAATCGGGTATAGCTGCAAGGGCATCATCCACGGTTTCAAACTGTCCTACACCAACTCTCCAGGTTTCAGATCCATCATCAAGAGTAGCCTGCCAAAGCGTTGAAATGAATCCCTGTTCGCGCAGATTTGATTGTTCTTCTTGTGCCCTGTTACCTAATGGTGTACTGTGCAAAACAATAGTATATGCCCCAAAAAGAAGCTCACTCTGCGAACCGGTTAGCCCATAAGGTGAATTTGGGCTATTTTGAGTTTCTGCCACTGCTGCAGGTGCAGAGTTAATCTGAGAATTTTGCTGTAATTCTGATGATGAGGCATCATCAGATTGTGCTGTTTCTGCAATTGCTGATGTTTGTAAAGGTTGAACAGCCTCAGAAATAGCTTCATCCAGTGTGCTTTGTTCGGTAACATCCGGTGATTGACCGGTTATTTGAGGTTCATTGAGTTGATCAGCCGGGGCAGTTACTGTAATCGGTGTGCCGGGCTGGAACTCCTCATCAGGATTTGCAGAGAAGTCAAGCGGAATGTCACCCGAATCAAATTCAGAGTCAAAATCAAATTCCGGAAGTTCCAGCAGAAAGCGGTCAATGTCTTGCCTGAAATTGTTAGCCTGCAGGGAAAAACTGTACACTGGTTGTCCGCGTATTTCGGTTTCGCTTACCTGATTGATATTTGCATCGCTAAATAGTTGCGCTAAGACAGGGATTTGTTCTCTGGTAAGTGAAATACCGGTTAAGTTAATATGATCGCCAGATGTTCGGAGTGTGGTTAACCAAATGCTTGGAATATCTGAAACTCCTTCGTTCAGTATGCGCATCACTTCCGACCATTTCTGGCTGTACTCAGCAAGTTCAATTAACCGGTTGTTCTCTGCATTAATAACCTGAAAATCCGTTATCAGGTCCTGAGTCATGTTAGCAATAGGAGTAAGTTCATCAATTTGCGCCTGCATCGAACTAACTTCCTGTTCAAGCTGGCTCAACTCGTTAGCCTTTTCGAAGTAGAGATTGTTAATAAAAAGAGGTGTAAGGGCAATTAAAATTAAGATTGCGATACCATGCCACTCTATCTTCAGTACGCGCTGTTTTTCACGTACGTATTCAGGCAGCAGTGAAAAATCGCCGAATGCTTTATCATTCACACCGGATGCGGCCCATGCTGCGCCTATGGCAGAGATATATGGCTGCAAGTACTCAGGTGAATTTAAGATTTCATCAGCATAAGTAACTTTTTCAGAGTTTAGAACAAGGTAATTAACTTCTATGTCGTCAAACTGTTTTTGAAAGTAGCTCATCGCTTTCGAGCTTTTTTTCCCGCTTCGTACAAGAAGAATGCGATTTATCTTTGGAACTTCGCCCTTATCTATCTCGAATAGAATCTTGCTGAAAATGGTGTTTAAAATCTGGTCTTCTTCTTCACCCTCTGAGATTATTGGCAGCACATTCATAATCTCTGTGCCCTTCATAAACATAATACGGCTGCTTTTCTCGCCCAAGGCAATTAAACAGGTAATTTCGTCATCATCCAATTGATAATTTGCACGCACCAAGCCTACCCACAACGCTTCATCAGGCTGGCGATCAATAACCATAAGTTTTTTCTTGCTGAACGTTTCTGCAAGTTCTACAAGATTCAACAATTCTAACTCATTGGGACTGTATGCGAGAAGGCAATCGTTCTCACCGGTTTTCATCCATGCATAATGCTCATCAAGCACTTCACGTGTGTAAATTGGGAAAAGTTTCTCTTCAAAGTACTCTTTTCGATCCTTCTTTTTCATTTTTGAAGGATCCACATTCTTTAGAAACTGGAACGTAGTTTTACCGAATGGAACATGTAAACCAAACTTTAATTTTGAGGAAGAATATTTTGCTAAATGAAGTGCCAGCATTTGCTCATTCTCTTCAGCAACATTGTCAGGCTCTTTGGTCATGTCGAAATCTTCATCAGCAGTTTTAGCCCCTGATGTTGACGTGTCATCAAAATCGATGCTATCTAAATCATCTAAATCATCAAGACTTGAAGAAGAACCCTGAGTTTCTGTATCAAAAATTGCATCATAATCGCCTGAAAAATCCTGCTGATTAATCTCAGCTTGACGCTGAGAAAGTACCGGCTTCGGCAGGTGAATTGTATCTACCTCGAGTAGTTCGATTTCTCTCTTTGATGTACGTATCCTTGCAAGCCGAATTCGTTCGGTTTCAATACTCAAGCCTATAAACTCTTTTCTTGCCAATGTATAGTTATTTTAAGAGTTGTTTAATCCTTGTTTTGTTATTTGCCTGATTAAGTGCTTCTTCCGGGCTTATAATTCGTTGTCTCACCAGCCGTACAAGATCCTGTTCAAGTGTATGCATGCCAAACTGGCCACCTTCATTCAGCATTTGATAGATTTCAGACACATTATTATTTCGTATGGCAGCTCTTACCGGTGGCGTTGCAACCAATACCTCTTTTGCTAAAACTCGTGTTCCTTCTATAGTATTTACAAGTTTCTGGCTGATTACGCAAGTTAGTACATCAGCTAAACGTACACGCACCCTTTCCTGCTCCTCGAGAGGAGTTTCGCCAATAATACGATCTATGCTCTCCATAGCCGATGCTGTATGAAGCGTTGAAAAAACCTTGTGGCCTGAATCGGTAACTTCAAGAGCATTTTTGATCGCTACATTATCACGAAGCTCACCGATTACAACTATATCCGGATCTTGCCGCATAGCCTGAACAATTCCGTCTCTGAATGACTGTACATCAGTGCCAACTTCCCGATGGCGAATGATGCATTTCATTGGTTTGTGTACCAATTCAATTGGAGATGCAATGATTACGATATGACCGCTTACGGATCTGTTATTGGCATCTATAATGGTATCGAGTGTAGTTGACTTACCAGAGCCTGTTATACCTGTAACCAGTGTGAGGCCGTACTTCAGGTACTTAAGGCTAAGGTGTTTAGCTACTTCGGGGTGGAGGTTTAGTCCCGCAAAAGGTCGAATTTCATTGTTAATCTTACGCATGTTCATACCAAGATTTTCAAGATCAAAATAACAGGTGCACCTGTAGCGGCGGTCCCGGTCAGTTGAAAGTGCGTATGAAAGATCAACACTTTTGTTTCCCAGCAGTGTTTCCATTTGCATATCACTGAGGATACTAAGTATTAAAATGTTGCTCTCTTTCTGTGTATATGTTTCGCTTTTTTTTGCGGGTTTTTTTAATCCATGAATCCGATACCAGACTTTCCCAACACATCCTTCACCACCCATATCAATATCAGAAGCCTCCACAGGCTCCATGTCCTCGAGATACATCTCAAGATGACGTTTTAGCTTCTCTCTGCTTTCATTCGGTAATTCGGTAAAAAGATCAACAATGTGCCTAACCTGATCCAGACCGCCATATTCTGAAGGAGTATTGCTTACGATAAAGTCTAAAATCGGTTGGATATCTTTTTTTTCTACACGAGCCATGACCTTATCTGTTTGGATTGAGTATCCCGAATATATGCGTTCTGCTTAATGCCTCAGATTCACAGTTGATGATATTTGTCAACGTACCTGAAGGTATTGAAGTTATCGTATAATTAAAACAATTAGCGCTAAAACGATTTTTTAAATAACGCATCTATTTTATGATTAAAGCCAACGATTTATTTGCCGGGTATAATTTAACGATTAGGGGACTACTAGAAACTTCTCGTTTTCGTTTTAATTAATATTTTGAAGATTTTTT
>REDS01000003.1 GCA_007693395.1 Balneolaceae bacterium
CCTATGGCATCAGAGAAGATACGGGCAGCCTGATAAACCTGTTTGGTGACTTGAGGCGTCGACAAATCATCGGGCAGTTACAATTCTCGTACGTAATGTCCGAAACAATCGGGGATTTAAATTTTGATGAAGGATATGGTTTTTTTGGATCACTCGGGTATATCGTATCCATAAACGAACATATAGAGATCCCGTTCATGCTGACCGGCGGGACGTCAGTCATTAAATACAGTGCAGTCGGTTCCAATTTGTTTTCTGATGTGAGCACACAGCTTGGCGTTACGATTTCTCCTTTTTATCAACTGAATTACCAATTCTCAATCTACAGTGCCTTTCGATATCTGAAAGGCTTTGATAGCGAAAACCGAAACGATGCCATTGACTTGATGGACATATCACTGGGCTTGAGAGTAACTCTGCAATAAAAAAGCAAAAAATTTGATAACCATTTTGCCGGTAGCAGGATTTTTTGCGCGTATAGAAATAGAAACAGAATTGTCTGTTACTCATCAACCGAAAAATAAAAAAATATAATCATGACTAAAACGAAAATGGCACAATCAAAATGTTTGAATATAACAGGAATTTTAGCACTGCTGGTGGGCTTCTTTTTTTTGAACACGGCTTGCACAAATACAAGTACAGGCGCCGAAGAAGACGAGATTGAGGTTATCGAGGATCAGAATCTCAGACTTACTTCGGCAGAGCCTGGTTACAGTGAGGGAAACCTCCGTTTTACCCGCTTTGCAACCACAAATCTGAACGCCCAACGGATGCGTGTAAGAACCACTGTAAATGTTTCTGCGGCAGGTGAAACGCAGCGGGCGGTGGCAAGAGGATATGCACAGTTTACTGCCAGGGCAACAGAAGCATCGCTTTTTGCAGATATCAACTGGAAGGGTACCATGCTCTCAGCAATTAACCTGTCGTCAAAAACGCAAATGATCGTTCGGCTGCGCGTTCGCGAAATAAATCCACACGGTGGAAATGGCCCTGTTCTTTTTACAGAAACACTGGACAGTGACGGCATAGGAAGCGGACTAAAAGCCCTGGAAACACTGAACGTGAACGACAGAGTCAGTGAGTCGTATCATATGAATCTGAAAAAAGGACAGGCGTACCGTGTGGAAGTAGAACTGGAATGCAACCTGCGCGTTGATATTATCTCATTTTCACTGGTAGACTGCAATGCAGAGTCCTCCGACCGTGGTGTATTTGTGAACGAGCTAAAGGTGATGTATTGATCGTTTCTTGAAACAAATAAGATCTTTCTCTAATAGCGATCCGTCTATGATATTCTCGCGACTCTTGCCCTGAGGCATCACCATGCGGCAGGAGTTCAATTAAGCGCCCGGCCCATCTTTTTGCGCGTTTATGAATATGAAGTTACTATAACTACGTCAACAACCTGATAAAAATCGAATGAACAATTACATAAAGATTTCTCAAAAACAGATTGTACAAATTAATCCTGCCCGGAAAACCATTGGTTTCTTCGCTGTGGTGTTACTGATCCTGACTGCATTTAACCCGGTGCCACTGGATGCCCAGCAGCGTTCGGAAGTCCTGTCACTATCGATTGGAACCGCCGGAGGACTGGCTCCTCATTTCACACTTGGGGATGCCAAAGACTTCGGAATATCGTTCATCATATTCGGAGATCTTCAATTCGAACAGTATGTTGGGCAGCTATCCTTTACGTCCATATTCGGAAAAACGATCGGGAAGGATTTGAATACATTAGACAGTGCCTTTGCCATACACGGATCACTGGGATATAGTGTTATAGCTACTGACAGGATTCAGGTACCTGTTATGGCAACCATGGGCGGTATGTTCATCAATTATACCACGATATCACGATTTGGACCATCTGGAAATTCATTCACTGATGGAAATTTGCAGATGGGAATCTCGCTGGCCCCCAGATATTCAATTAACGAACAGATTTCAGTCTACGGATCATTGCAATTCCTGAAGGGGATTATCATAGCTGAGGATAGCGAATTCATTAATCTTACAAATGTAGGCGTGGGTATTCGGTTTACTTTAATTTAAACTCTGATCTGGTTCTTTGGGATGGACTGACCCCCTGATCACTCCACCTCTTCCCACCACCGGGAAAAGGCCTGATCAGGATCATCCCAGGTGTGGTTGGACTGGGCAAACTTTCCGATAAGGTTGAGGATCAACGCATCTGCCTGAACGGCTTCTTCGGGGGTTTTGTGGATGTGTACCCATCGGTCATCATACTGGCCAAATTCCGGGGCTACCAGGTCAAATGGGCCAAATCGATCTGCATTTTCATTGATGTGTTCTCCATAACCGCTGTCACCGCTGATATAAATTCTTCGGTAGTTTGAAGAACAGTTGAACGAGTATTTTTCATCAGATCAACCTCAACAATTCGGACTACCCTCAGTAGCGTATTTTGCTGAAAAGTGTCATTTGTCACCCAACTATTTTGGCGACCTGATCAAAAAAGAGACTGGGAAATCGGCACAGGAGTACATCCAGAATAAAATTATCAATGAAGCCAAAATCAGGATCTTCGACGGCGATAAAAATGTGAGTGAAATT
>REDS01000127.1 GCA_007693395.1 Balneolaceae bacterium
CAAAGCCAAACAAGCTTTGATTTTCTGGGATACACGTTTCGTCCGCGCATATGCAGTACTAAGCAAGGATGGCAACTGCTGTATGTACCTTGTATGAGCAGGAAGGCAAAAGTCTCTGTTATGGAGAAACTAAAACAGCTAAACCTGCACAAGTACAAAGGCACGATTCAACAGATGGCCAAACTACTTAACGCACGTATCCGGGGATGGATGAATTATTACTGCCGATGGAACAAATGGACAACCACATGGGTGTGGCGAGTACTGAATCTAAAGCTGATCAAATGGCTCAAATGGAACCGCAGGTTCTCTAAGAAGCGAGCTGTAAACTGGCTGAAGCAAGTATACAAAGCCAACCCAAGGTTGTTTGCCCACTGGAGCCTGGTTCATCCATAATCTATAGCGATTCAACGACAGGAGCCGTATGATGGGAGACTATCACGTACGGTTCTGTGAGAGCCTTGGGGTGAAATTCCCCTTGGCTACTCGACTTGAAGCCAAACAGATTGAGCCCGGGGCTGCCGTTGCCCCGAAAACCTACCGTTTTGAAACGCTCTGGATGGCGCTGAATCAAACCAATCACGAACGCTACACAGAGACCAATGCACTTGAGCAGGAGAAACTGCTGGATAAAATCCTGGTGGGTAACTGCCTTTCCTTCTTCAAGTCGCTCGATATTTTCGTGGAAGCCTAACTGCAAGCCAGGGGAAGTTTCACAGAAAAAAGCACCAAATTTAACACGGTTGACTGGAATCAACGGCTATTTGGGATTAAAGGATTACGGGGAGTTGGGAAAACCACGCTTTTACTTCAGTATCTTAAATTTCATTACCCGGAAAAAGAGAAGGCGCTGTATGTTTCGGCAGACAATCCCTGGTTTTATGACAACGGACTTTATGAGTTAATATCCGATTTTGAGAAGATGGATGGAAAGCTTCTGATGCTCGATGAAATTCACAAGTATCCCTGCTGGCCGGCTGAATTAAAGGCCGGGTACGATGCCCACCCTGAGGTGCAATTCATTTTCTCTGCATCATCTGCTTTCGACATTTTTAAAGCAGAAGCGGACCTGAGCCGAAGGGCAACCGTAACCCTTCTTCCGGGGCTCTCATTCAGGGAGTTTTCAGAGTTCAGGCATGGAATTCAATTCCCGGCATTATCGTTAACAGACCTCCTTGAAAATTCCACAAAATTAAGCGAAGCTTTTAACGACATTGCAAAGCCGCTTCCGTTATTTAAGGAGTACATCCGTAACGGGTACTTCCCCTTTTTAAAAAATGAATCTTCGGAAGCAACAAGACAGAAACTCTCGGGAATTGTTAACGCCGTTCTTGAAAATGATCTCGCATACGTTCAGGACTATAGCCCGTCTAATATTCAAAAGATTAAAAAATTACTTGGTATTATTGCCGGAACGGCCCCCTTTACCCCAAACGTGTCGAAAATTGCGGATAAACTGAATGTGGGAAGAAACACCATCTACAACTACCTGAAGCATTTGGAGGATGCTCATACTCTGAACCTGACTCATAAAACCGGGCGTGGAATTTCCATATTACAGAAACCGGATAAGGTTTACTTTGAAAACACCAACCTGGCACTTGCCCTCAATGAGAATGCAAATGCCGGAGCACTGCGGGAAACTTTTTTCGTAAATCAACTCCGTAACGCCGGCCATGAACTGCACCTGGCCAAAAAGGGTGATTTTCTGATTGATGATAAAATTACCGTTGAAATTGGCGGAAAAAACAAATCAGGCAAACAGATTGCCGGAATAGAACATGCATACGTCGTGAAAGATGACATAGAATATGCGTTTCAAAACAGAATTCCCCTCTGGATGTTTGGGTTGCTATATTAGGGTGTATCGATTTTTTAGATCTCGATATGGTTCGAAACCATTAGCATTCAATCATCAATTTTTGTAAATATTAATCGTTGATAATGAGTTAATTCAAATTAATTGCCATGAAATCTCTCGTAATAACTCCGAAAAATGAGGAAGATCTTCACTTTTTAAAATCCCTTTTAAAAAAAACTTGGGTACGACTCAAGTGAACTCTCAGAAGAAGACCTGGAAGATGCAGGTTTGTTATATGCAATGGTCTCAGAAAAAAAAGAAAACTATGTTTCTGAAGATGAGGTAATGGATGCCCTGAAATGAATATCCGCTTTGAAAAGTCTTTTCTCAAAGATGTAAAAAAAAGAAAAGACAAGACACTAAAAGAGAGAATCGAATCAGTAATTACTGAAATAAAGAGAGCTGAAGAAAGATCTGATTTAACAAATATCGAAAAATTGAAAGGTCACGATTCGGCATATAAAATACGGATTGGGGATTACAGAATGGGACTTTTTATTGAAAATGACACTATTATTTTCCTGTCTTGTGCGCGACGTGAACGCTTAAAAATAGGGTTTTTAAAAATCAGTAACTTATCGATTTGTATTTCCGGATTTGGGTCATGCGGCGTATTTTTCAGGCATGTTTATTCGATAAAACAAGAACTGTAGCGGCACCGTAAGTATTCAGAT
The DNA here is from genome assembly GCA_007693395.1 of Balneolaceae bacterium. Lineage (GTDB taxonomy): Bacteria > Bacteroidota > Rhodothermia > Balneolales > Balneolaceae > Rhodohalobacter. The sequence continues at coordinate 2,536 of REDS01000127.1, forward strand.
TGTTGAGAAAATCAATCGGACCAATCGCATTGTAAAAACCG
>REDS01000159.1 GCA_007693395.1 Balneolaceae bacterium
ATAGTGTTTTTATGTTATCCTTAACTCTACAATCAAGTAATAATATATATGAAACCATAGCTGTCCAAAACGTTTAGATAATCCGCAAATATAGAGCTTTCTGTTTATTTAGGGCAGATTATTTCGTCTTCTCAACTTCAATCCCCCCATTCAAATAGGTTGATCTGCACCGGAAGGTCTCCCTCAGGGGGGGGGGCTGGTGGCTTAAATGGCTCATTCAACAGTTTATTCAGATCAAATTTTACAAATAGATTTAATCGAAGAAACGCCACCATGTTGGACAAGCACCACGAGTAGGTTGCGCAGGCTTTCAGGTACTTCAGAATCAGCATCATAATCATTGCTGTCCAAATCTGTATGAGCACGGCATTGGCCGTTGTTCCTAAAAAGGATTTGATTTTCAGCAGCTGTTTGATCTCTTTGAAGAAGATTTCGATCTCCCAACGCGCTTTGTATAACTCACCAATGGTGTTTGCTGTCCACGTAAATTGATTCGTAATGAGTTCGATCGTTTGATCGGTCTCGGGGTTATAGACTGCCACACGACGCAGCTTGGAGGGATATTTTTCATGGGTTTTGGAATGGTTCAATTCAATGTATTCATCCACCTATATGTGCTGATGGCGATCATCGGGCAACGGCCTTTCTCTTTCCCGTGTAAACTGAACAGATTGTTTCAGGCGCACGACAAAGTAGCTGCCTTCGGTGTTCCATCGATACAGAGTTGGGAAATCGATGTAGGCACGATCGGCCACAACCACCGCATCGGCAGGCAGTGATAACTCTTTTGCCACGGTGGAATCATGGGGTTTTCCATCGGTCATATGCACGTATACCGGCAGGCACCCATCATAGTCCAGCAGGGTGTGGAGTTTGATCGCCCCCGGCTTCGGGGCTTTCACTGACTACTTTTTAAACGTTTTGGACAGATGTGGTCTAAAGTACATAGTTTACGTATGATAGTAATTGAAAATAATCTTTCTGTAAATGCCACTCCGTCAAATTGAAGTAGTAGTACCTCAAGAAGGGAAAAAGAACTTTGATAAACTACTGAATGAAAAGTCAGTTAAACACTACTGGATTAACTCTTCGGAAGACTCCGGTTACATTCTTAAAGCAATAGTTGATGCAAACAATACGGAATTTTTTTTAGACGCTGCTGAAGAAATTATAGAAGGGAAAGAAGGGTTCAGGCTTGTTATTACAGCGGTTGAGGCAACATTACCACGAATTGAAGATGAGCACGACGAAACTGACTATAAAGATGAAATACAAGATGCTGAACCCTGGGAAAAGCCACTCCAGGGAGTAAGGGTAAGCAGGGAAGAGCTATACAACGACATTTCAGATAACGTTGGTATAAACTCAGTTTACATTGCACTGGTATCGTTTTCTACAATAGTTGCTGCTTTGGGCATTCTGAGAGACAATACGGCAGTTGTTATTGGTGCCATGGTTATTGCTCCTTTACTTGGCCCCAATGTAGGCCTTGCGCTCTCTACAACCCTTGGAGATTTTAAACTGTTCAAGAAATCGATAAACACCAATGCCGTTGGTTTGACGATTGGCTTTTTGCTCGCCGTTTTATTGGGCTTACTTTTACCTGTTGATGAAACCATTAACGAAATTGCAAGCCGTACCGAAGTGCATCTCTCAGACATAGCACTTGCACTCGCTTCAGGTGCGGCAGGTGTTTTAGCCTACACAATAGGAATGTCTGCCGCTGTTATTGGAGTGATGGTGGCTGTAGCCTTATTGCCACCCCTTGTAACAACCGGTTTGCTGGTAGGGGATATGCAATTTGAGCTTGCTTTCTACTCATTTGTTTTGGTTTTAACGAATGTGATATGTTTAAACCTCGCAGCAGTTGCAACGTTTAAATTGCAGGGAATAAGCCCGCGAACATGGTACAAAGCTGAAAAAGCGAAAAAAATTAATCGGATAGCATTTTCGATCTGGATTGTTCTTGCGCTTCTTGTAACGGTTATTATTTGGTTTGTGTAGAAGCCTCTGCAAGCCTTGCGTTGAAAACAAAGAGCGTATGATTCGCTCTTCTTACAGCACTGCCTTCAAACAATTCATGAAACTGCTCTTCACTTACTTCAGCCCACTGTTCAACATCGGGATGGAGTACCTTTTGTCTCGGCCTTAGGTCGTCTATATGGCCATATTTTGCTTTACGATTCCAGGGGCAAACATCCTGGCAAATATCGCATCCAAAAATCCATTTTTCAGTTTTATCGCGAAACTCAGGTGGCATTCTCTCTTTTAGCTCTATAGTGAGATACGAGATGCATTTACTGCCATCAACGCGAAATGGTTCGTAGATGGCATCAGTTGGGCATGCGTCGATACATCGGGTACAAGTACCGCAATGATCGGTTTCCGGTGTATCATAAACAAAAGGTATATCAACAATCATCTCTCCGATCAAAAACCATGAGCCATACTGCTTATTCAGCAAATTGCTGTTTTTCCCGATCCAACCAAGACCAGCTTTAACTGCCCAGGCTTTATCCATCACCGGTGCAGAATCAACAAATATGCGGCCATTTATATCGCCGATGGACTCTTTGGCGAATTGAAACAACTTCCTGAGCTTGCCTTTAAACACTTTGTGATAGTCGCGGCCGCGTGCATATTTTGCAATTTTTGCGCCATTGTTATTTCTGTCGAACGTCTCATTTTCTTCGAATCGGTAGCTTGCAAGTACACTCACCACACTTTTTGCACCGGGTACAAGTTTTGTAGGGTCCACTCGTTTCTCAAAATTTCTCTCCATCCATCCCATAGATCCATGCATATTTGCATTAAGCCACTCTTCGAGGCGGTACGCTTCCTCACTGAGCGGGCCGGCTTTTGCAAATCCACACAGATCAAACCCAAGTTCAATGGCTTTTGATCTGATTAGGTGTGTTGCTTTGATTGGATCCATCACTTAAGGCTAAGAAAAACCTGATGAAATTGAAAGGAATTGCAGTGCATAAAAAAATCGCACATCCGGATAGATCCAAATGTGCGATTATAATGCTCAAAAATGGTTGATAGTTGCCCTATTTGATATCAAGCAGTTCAACTTCAAAAATCAATACTGCCCCGGGTGGGATGATACTCCCTTGTGGTGGATTGTTGCCATAAGCAAGATCAGCGGGAATATAGAATTGGAAACGTGAACCCACATTCATCAATTGAACGCCCTCTGTCCAGCCCGGAATTACACGGTTCAGCGGAAAAGTAACCGGCTCTCCGCGATCGTACGAACTGTCAAAAACTTCGTCTGTAATGAGGGTGCCTCTGTAGTGCACTTCAACCTCATCGGTTGCAGCAGGGCGCGGGCCATCGCCTTCTTCAAGAATACGGTACTGCAGACCTGATTCAGTCTCAAAAACATCATCATTGTTCAGGTTCTCTTCAAGAAAGGCTCGTCCCTGTGCAATATTTACATCTGCTTGTGCGGCACGGTCAGCCATTTGTCTCTCCTGAAGCTCCTGGAAATAGGTTTGAATGAGCATTTGCATGGCCATCTGATCAATTTCTGCTTCTTCACCATCCAGCCCTTTAATCAATCCGGCTACATAGTTTTTAATGTCCACATCTTCAATTCCTTCAGCTGAGAGGCTTGAGCCTTGTAAAAATCCAAAACTGTAGCTCAAAGAGTCTGTTTGTGATGAGAGATCTGCCGTGACAGAATCGTAAGAGCTGTTGCATCCGCTGCTAAGCATTAAGAGAGTGAAAAAGATGGACAGCACATAAATAAAGTGTTTCATAAAAGTGTTTTCTGTTCTTTTGGTTAAATGGAGTGCAAATGTAACCTTTTTTAGCCCTTTTAGAAAGTTGTATGAGTTTTTACGGAAAAAGATTTGAACCGGAATAATAAAAAAAAGAGGTAACGAAACTGCTTAACATATGACAGCACAATAGATAATTATGATTATAATCTCGCTTTAAATGGTTATATTATAAGTCTGAATACTTTTTAGTAATAATTTATAAGTAATAGAAAAAACCATTTGAAGTTTACAGACTTAAATCTATCAGAGTCTCTTTTAGCAGGGCTCAGAGACGTTAAATTTATTGAACCCACTCCGGTACAAAAACAAGCCATTCCTGTAGTACTTGATGGCAAAGACCTGATTGGAGTTGCCCAAACCGGTACCGGCAAAACCGGCGCATTTGTTATCCCGATTATGGAGCGGGTTTTACAGACAAAGAGAGATGGCGTAAAAGCTTTGATATTAAGCCCAACCAGAGAGCTTGCTACACAAATTGACCAGGAAATTTTTGCGATTGGCTACCATGCCGGTATTACTTCTGCAACGGTTATCGGAGGCAGCGATTTTTCGGTACAGGCAAAAGCCTTGAAAGCCGGTGTGGATATCATCGTTGCAACTCCCGGACGGTTGATTGATCAGAATAAAGTGGTGAACATCGACTTCTCGAAACTGGAGTTTTTTGTTCTGGACGAAGCAGACCGTATGCTCGATATGGGTTTTCTGCCCGATATGAAGAAAATTATCTCCTGGATTCCTGAAAAGAGACAAAATCTTCTTTTCTCAGCGACTATGCCGCCGGAAATCCAGAAGCTTGCAGGTTCAATGATGAAAAATCCTGCATCTGTTGAGATTGAACGCTCAAAGCCATCCGGGCAGGTAGAGCAGAGATCGTACTCGCTGAGAAGTAATCAGAAAATTCCGCTGGTTAAGGGTATTTTTGATCAGCTTGACTGGGATTCTTGTATCATTTTTACATCCACTAAAAAAGGAACTGACGAACTGCAGCGCTTGCTGAAAAAAGAGGGTATCAAAGCGGCAAGCATCCATGGAGACCGCTCGCAGGTTGAACGCAATAAAGCACTGAATGCCTTCAAAAACGGACAGGTACCTGTAATTGTAGCAACGGATGTTCTTGCAAGAGGGATAGATATTAAAGAGGTATCCATCATCATTAATTATGATGTCCCGAATAATTCAGATGATTACGTTCACAGGATCGGACGTACAGGCCGATATGATAAGCACGGTATTGCGATAACACTTGTAACAAAACGGGATTCGAGGACATTCAAAGAAATTAGTGAAATTAAAGGCAATAAAATCAATTCGATTAATGTGCCTGATAATTTCAGGAATCCAGGCGAATTTTCATGGAAAGATGGCTTTACACCGGGCAAGCGGGCATCGCAGCCTAAGGATAAAAAAGCTGATCAAAAAACATCTGAGAAGGATGCGCCCTCTTCAGACGAAACCCCCAAAAAGCAATCGTCAAAAAAGAATAATAAGCGGGGTAAGTCATCAAAATCGAGGCAACAAAGGCCTGGAAACAATAACCAGGATGTCAATAAACTTCAGAGCAAAGAATCAAATAGCGAAAAACGTTCCTCAGACAGAGGACGGTCGTCAGATTCAAATCAAAAAGATTCCAACCAGAAAGATAACAGACAGTCTCAAAGCCGATCTTCCGGCCAGCAAAAACAGCCTGCCGCGAAAAAAGAACCAGCCATTGTACTTCCCGTAATTGATCAAGCTGTAGATCGAAATAAACGCGCCCGAAAGCCGGCCAAAGGTTTCTGGGGAATTATCAAGAGCTTTATTCCAAAACTTTAACGTATCTGTTTTGGCATGCAATACATCACATCGGTATTTACGTGGGCTGCCATAATTCTGCTTGTTTTAGTATGGCTGCCGGTTGTTGCAATTAGCAGGCTGTTCGACCGCGATCCGGTTCGCTACCGTACCGGCCGGGTGTTCAGAACGCTGGGCCTGCTCATCTCAAAGATAAATCCCAATTGGAATGTAGAGATTTCCGGGGCTGAAGGCATTGATGACCGAAAACCGTATGTGGTTGTTAGCAACCACCTTTCAAATGCAGATATTCCCGTAATTTCGAATCTGCCCTGGGAGATGAAGTGGATTGCAAAAGAAGAGCTTTTCAAAATTCCTATTGTTGGGTGGATGATGAATTTTGCCGGTGATATTTCTGTAGATCGCTCGTCATCAAATAAACGCGTGGGGGTATTCAATCGATGTGCATATTATCTTGAGCGAAACACATCCGTCATCTTTTTTCCTGAAGGTACACGCTCGCGCAGCGGAAAGTTAAACCGCTTTGCTCTCGGTGCATTCGATCTGGCTATCCGCGAACAGGTAGACCTGCTGCCCCTTGTTCTGGACGGCACTCAGGAATGCCTTCCCAAAAAATCGTGGCTGTTTGAGCCTGATGTGTATGTGAAGTTAAAGGTGCTTTCACCGGTTTCCACAAAAGGCATGAAACCGGAAGATAGCATAGAATTGATGGAGAGTGTACGCTCTCAAATCAAAGACCAGCTCTCTGTTTGGCGGGGAGAGGCGCCCGATAAGGTTGACGGTACGCTTTAATTTGCTGTGTGATACTTCTCTTCGGTCTCATCTTTACTCTCCGGCGCTTTTGGTTTCGGAAAAATGAGTTTCCATGCCAGTAGCACAGCTATAAGCGAAAGAATCAGAGCGATAATTGGGTAAACGATAGTTTCGGTTTCGTAGAGAAGATGAATTTGCCCGTAACGAAGAAGAATAAGGCTTAGCAGGTAAGAGAGAATACTCGAGTATTTGTGTGATTTGCCGTAAGTAAATGAAAAGACTGCGCCTGCAAATGCACTCAACATAGCGATGACAGTAAGAAGAATCGGCCAGATAAATCCGTCATACTCGCTGTAAGAGAACATCAGAATGGATGTATCGAGCGATAGCGCAATGAATACCCGGGACAAAGAGTCGATGCTTAAAACAATACTTACCCCAATAAGCCCGCCAAGAATTCCTTTTTTCATATAATGTGAAGATTATCAGTGTTACGGTTTTTAGAGCTCCATGAATCATTTGTTGATTTAAGCCTCTTCTGCAGTTGCCAAGAGTGCGTGGGAAAGGCAAATCATTTTTGATGTATGGTATATAATAGTACAATTACCTGGAAAATTTAAATCGGTTCTATTCCACCATTTCGCTGAAGCTTTTGTATCTTTCCTGCCCTTAAAAATCAGAACACATCATCAACATAAAAACAGACCTATGCCGGAAAACGAAAAGCCTGAAACAATCCACTTAGACCCCACCGGTGAGATTACATTAAGCGGAAAAGAGCTGATGGAATCCCCCGAGATGCAGAAAATTGCAGAAGATGTTATCAAAACGCACAATATTGAGCTTGGCCCGGCACAAGTAGGCTACTTACTGGTATATCCGAATATTTCAAAACAACGTGCAGCAAAATGCATGAAGGCAACCCCGGAGGTAAAGCATTATTCAGGAAACGACTTTTTGATTGAAGTATCCGGCGATTTATGGGATATGCTCGATTCCGATACCAAAAAGATGCTGCTATATCATGAGTTACTGCATATCGATCCGGTGTTTAAAGCAAAAAACCAGGAGTGGCAGATGAGAATTAGACGGCCGGATTTTGCCGATTATTACGAAATTAACGATAAATTCGGCAATACCTGGTACAAAACCATTCAGGCAACGGTATCTTCGCTTCATGACCTTGACCCAAAGCAGGAGAGTAAGGTAACGGTGTAAGTAACTACTCCGCTGTGAGTGACGGCCTCTTATTAGAAAATGTATGCCCGTTTAAACGAATCTGCTTCAGTTTACCAAGCAGTGAATTTGGCTGATCGAAAATTACAGCAGCCTGGGCGTAGCGTTGCATTGCCCTGTCGATGCTGTCTTTGTCGTTCATATCAATCAAAAAGAATTTTTCACTGTTGCTGATTTTGCTTAGAAAGTACCGGCCTTGTGGTGTGGCATAGCGAACGGTTGAGTAAGAAAATGCAGTGTACTCTCCTGCAAGAATATCGCCATGCCGAAACAGGATATTCTTTTCGGTTTCACCAATATAGTTGAGCAGTTCATCAATATTCTTAAAAGATTCCTGTTCATCAGGCGTTATAATACTCCTTAGGCTGATCTCTTTCAGTTTTCCTCTTTTCTTTTCCACATGTGAAATGAACGACTTTTTGGCCGATCTGTTTGAACCGGCTGCAAGAAGCAAATAGTGCGATGATTCGAGATTGATATCTCCAAGTTCGTCGATTAAGGTTTTAACCTCTTTATCGGTATGCGAAAGAGTTCGGAGTTTTGATGACTGCTTCATTAATGTGGTTATTTCAGGTTGTTTTTAGTGAAGTGGAATGATAAGGTTTTATCTTTACAAAATTAGAGAATTTTGAATCGTGAGTAGGCAGCTTTTTCAAGCTCTTCGCGGTTATCCGGGTGAGAAATGTTGATGAGGGCACGGGTACGTTCGCGAAGCGATTTCCCATAAAGGCTTGCAATACCATATTCTGTAACCACATAGTGAACATGCGCGCGTGTTGTAACCACTCCGGCTCCCTGCTTTAAAAAGGGCGCAATACGAGACTCCCCGCGTCTTGTAGAGGATGGGAGCGCGATAATGGGCTTGCCCCCCTCAGATAATGAAGCGCCACGGATAAAATCCATCTGGCCTCCAACACCGGAATATTGCCGTATGCCGATAGAATCAGCACAAACCTGTCCGGTAAGGTCAACTTCAATAGCGCTGTTAATCGCTGTAACCTTTGGGTTTCTGCGAATCACTGCTGTATCATTTACATAGGCACAATCGAGCATGGCTACATTGGGATTATCGTCCACAAAATCGTACAACTTGCGGGTACCAACCAAAAATGAGGAGACCGTTCGGTTTGGGTGTACCCGTTTGCGGGAGTTATTCACAATACCCGACTCAATAAGGGGAATCAATCCATCTGAGAACATTTCGGTATGTATACCAAGGTCTTTATGATTCTGCAGTGACGCCAGAACGGCATCAGGTATGGAGCCAATTCCCATCTGCATGGTTGCACCATCTTCAATCAGTTCAGCACAAAACCGGCCTATCTTACGTTCGGTTTCGGTAAGATCAGCCGGAGCATGTTCAGGCAGAGGGTCATCAACTTCAACGCCAACATTGATGTTGCTCATGTGGATGATTCCATCACCATGTGTTCTTGGCATATTTGGGTTGACTTGCGCAATCACCAGTTTGGCATTATTTACGGCTGCACGGCTTCCATCAACCGATACACCGAGCGAGCAGAAACCGTGTTTATCTGGCGGGCTTACATTTATCAGTGCAACATCAAGCGGAATAATGCCTCTGTTAAATAAATGCGGAATTTCGCTCAGGAAAACAGGGATATAATCAGCCTCGCCGGTTTCCAGCGCTTTGCGAACGTTGGCACCAACAAAAAAGGCTTTTGTGCGGAAAGATTGATTCATCTCCGGCGCTACATAAGGAGCTGCGCCTTCCGTATGCATGTGATAGATCGATACATCCCGCAGGCGGGTGTGCTGATTTGCAAGCTCTGTAACAAGCTGCTGTGGGGCAGCGGAAGCGGTGTGAATGAAAACATTATTCCCCGATTGTACGTTTTGAATAGCTTCTGATGCGGTTGTTAATTTCATCTTATAAACTGAGTTCGATTCTAAATTGTAACAAAAAATGCTCACCATCCACCTGGGGTGGAAGGAAGACTTTTGAAATACTCTGGTTACAAATTAATAGGAAGAAATATACCAACTTCGATACTGAAGATTGGTATTGCCTTCAGAACTTGAGTCAAATTTATATCCGCTCAGTTCAGAGGTATAAAAGATAGAAGACGATAATCTGAATGTATCGATAACGCAGTACGTACCCACGTTATCCCCTTTAAACTACATCCAGATATGATTTGGTTAATTATACACGATAATCAGTGGTGCAAGTCCGGGAGCCTCAATCGTTACTTCAATTTCAGCGTTGCCACTAAACTCTTCACCTGCTGTAACCCTGAAGGTAAACTGAGTTCGGTTACTTCCTGTAAAATATGAACTTGGCACTTCAAAACTATCTCTTGAAAATTCAATATCATCATCACTATCAAGGCTAATTGATGTGCCTGCCGGTAAAATGTTGCCATTATCATCCGTTAGCGTAAGTGTGTAATTTCTTGTCTGGCCGGGATTGAAATTGAAATTCATCGGGCTGAGACTTGTAAATTCTGTGCTGGGCGGGCCTGAGAAGATTACATTTGTAATTTTTGAAAGTTCATTGTCGTTCTCATCAAACGTGTGAGCGCGCACGGTGGCAATACCTGCTGGTGGCTGCGGATTTGCAACAAGCAGATCAACCTGTACTTCACCATCGGCATCTGTAAGGCCAGATCCCTGGATTACACCCCCATCAGTATTAAAATAAACAGGAGTTTCCGGTTTAACGGGATTGCTGAATTTATCACCAAGAATTACATCAATAGGTACACGCAGCCCGGCAAGATAGCGCGGCACATTAACCGGAGAGGAAGCGTTAACTGCAATGGTAAAATGGTCGAGATTCGGGAAGCCGCCATGAATAGTTAGAGCAATAGGGGTTGAGCGAATGGTAATTCCATGCTCAGGCCGCTCAATTTTTGCCTCAATTTTTAAGTTGCCAGCACTGTTTCCGGCAAAAATACTTGAGGTTACAGTTCCCTGTTCGTTTGTTCGAACCGTTGCCGGCGAAATCGATTCACCACCTCCAGGCCCCTCAGTAATTCTGAATTCCACATCAACAGCATTTGCAGCTGATAAGGGAGCGTCGGTGCTGTCGAGTACTACGAAGGTAAATGCGCTGGAGGTGCCTCCACCGGTTTCTGCTATATTGAGTGTGGTTGAGCGTATATCGAGAAGCTGAATAGCCGCCGCCCCACCGCCATTTCCGGTGCCGGGAGTTGTGCCGTTATCATCGTCTGTCTGAAGGTTTCTGAGCTTCAGTTCGGGCACTACAAGTAAACGCTCAGGAGCTGCCAGAACGGTGATCTGTTCACTACTAAAACCCTCCCGGATTGCCTGAAAAGTAATATCAATAACACTATCAACAGCTACTTCGCTAAATATAAATTCACCGGCTTCATTGCTGAACGTCTGCTCGGAGAGATCAGCTGGCGATGTAATTGTAACAGTGGCATTAGAGATAGGCTGAGAAGTTTCCAGATCTACTACACGCCCCCTGATTTCGATGGGATCATAAATCTTTTCACAGGAGAGAAGTATCAGTAATGAAAAAATAAGTATAGACAGGAGGTACCCTTTCTGTTTCATAATCCCACCAAACGAGTATTTGTATTGTTTAACATTAAGAAATATTAATAATTATTAATATTGCTTACAACATTTAATGTACCCAATTTAAAAATCTGATGAAATATTGATTCTTTGCAGGATTAAGAATGAATAGTACGGACAATTTTATAAGAATATCAGTATTAGCTATGTAAAATTAGATATAAATGTGAAAACCAGAATGTTAAAATACCTCAATTACTTCTTTGTTCTTTTATTCATGTTCTCTGCCGCTGTGCAATACAACGATCCCGAGCCAATTCGCTGGATGGCCATTTACCTTGCAGCATCTGTTTCTTGCTTACTCTATGTGTTACAAAAATTCTCATGGAAATTTGCAGCAATAACAGCCGGCATTGCAATAATTTGGGCTGTTACCATCATTCCGGATCTCACCGCACATGGATTCAGAAATATGTTTTCGGATGTTTCGATGATGCAGCAAGGTACAGAAGAAGCCCGCGAATTTCTCGGTTTGCTGTTGGTAGCAGGGTGGATGCTCATAATCATCATCTTTACAAAAAAAAGCGACATTAGTGAGAAATAACTCTGCTTTATACACAGCAATTAATCTGATGATATAGTGGAAGAGGGCTTCCCGATTCCCTCCGAAGGTTTTCGGAGTCATTTCTCTTCGGCGGGACAGGCTTCTCGTCCCTTTGAGGCAGTTAAAAGGGAATAAACCGTCTCAATACTTGCTACTCAATACTCATTACTAAAATGTACCTGGGGCGGGACTCGAACCCGCACGATGTCGCCACCACCGGATTTTGAGTCCGGCGCGTCTACCAATTCCGCCACCCAGGCATTTTGGATAAGAAAAGAAAGATACAACAATCGGGGTTACTTGTTCAAAAGGTAAATGAAGTAAATTTTTGTTTAAACATAATACGAACTCAACAGTTACTGACAACATGCTGTCACTTGAGGAATTATATTGATCACTAATTTTTAAGCTCCCAAAATCGACAACTTCTGTTATATTGTGCCTGAAAAGAGAAACGCTAACTACGTTATTATTATGCATCAAACCGAACAGGAATTTCTCAACGATCTCGATAAAAAACTCTGGAGTGCGGCCGACAAACTCCGCAATAACCTCGATGCCGCTGTCTATAAACATGTGGTACTGGGGCTCATCTTTTTGAAGTATGTATCCGATGCGTTTGAGGAGCGCAGACAGGAGCTGCGGGAGCATTTCCGCGATGGCGATCACGACTACTACATTCCGCAGGATGACATGAGTGATGAGGAGTACGAAGCGTTTATTGAAGAGGAGCTGGAAGTTCGGGATTACTACGTGGCCAAGAATGTATTTTGGGTGCCGCCGCTTGCCCGGTGGGAGGTTCTGAAAGAGAATAATAAACTGGCAGCCGGATCGGTCATTGAACTGCCCGAAGGCGAAACCTATGAGTTTAAAAACGTGGCGCGGCTGATTGATGACGCCAACCGGGAGATCGAAAAGGAGAATGCCAACCTGAAGGATATTCTCGATAAGACCTATTCCCAGAAGCAGATACCGCAGGATAAACTTGGAGAATTGATAGACCTCTTTTCTGATGCCAACTTTACGGCCAAAGAGTACAAAGGCAAAAAACTGGAGATGAACTCCAAGGATAT
>REDS01000115.1 GCA_007693395.1 Balneolaceae bacterium
AATAAACGAGGAATGAAATGGCGAAATCTCGGGCTCAAAGATAAAAACCTTTCTGATAATGAACTGTTTGACGTATTGCTCGAGCATCAAACTATGATAAAAAGGCCGGTAGTAATTAAAGATGAAGCAATTCTTGTAGGATATGATGAAGAGGCTTTTGAAGCATTTGTTGAGTAGTTATTTCGTTCTATTTCTGTTTTTTCTGCATGGTTCTGTCTTCGCCCAAAGTGAATTTACGTTTGATCGGGATGAGCCGCCAACAATGCAGATGTTAATTGATGCACGTGAAGTATTTGAATATGAGGTAAGCTACGGCTTCTTTACACTTGGCTGGGTAGAAGTTGAACTGCTACCGGATACTACAATCAATGGTGAAACAGCATATCACCTGAGAACCAGAATCCGCTCAAACCGCAGAGTGCCATTTGTGGGAACCCGCATTGTAAACTATGAAAGTATTTTTCAGTTTAATGATGAATTTCCTTTCAGCCACTATTTCTGGCGCGATGACATCCACGACGAAGAGTACGAAAGTGTGAGAATTGTATTAGATCGCGAAGAAAATAAGGTTCATTTTTACGAGTATGGTGAATATGATACTTCTCTCGATTTGGTAGAACCGGCAAGTGGGGGAGACATCATCTTCTTCTATTCGCGTTTATTTGCAGGACTCGAAAAGCCGTATGAATTGCCCGCATATATTGAAGGGGATATGGGTAAAGTTACAGCGAGCAGCAGCAAAAATACAGAGCGCAGAAGTTACGATGCATTTGATGAACCTATCGAAACTTATTTAAGCGAAGGAACCGCTGATGTGGATGGCCCGTTTGGGTTCAGGGGAAGTTTCAGGTCGTGGTTTGCTACTGACGATCTTCGTGTTCCCGTTGAAGCACATGTACGTGTAATATTTGGAAATGTAAAAGTGAGGCTTATCTCTTATGAGCGAAACGGGTCGGATTAAATTGTTCTTCCAGAAACTGGAAAATCTTGGTGACTTGCCGCTTCCGGAATATGAAACGCCACACTCAGCAGGTATGGATGTGCGCGCAGCAATTCAAAAACCTGTAGAATTGCAACCGGGCAGCAGAACACTCATTCCAACAGGATTTAAAATGGCACTACCACCCGGTTATGAAGCACAAATAAGACCCAGAAGTGGCCTCGCATTTCGAAATGGTATTACCATGCTTAACTCACCGGGCACCATCGATGCAGACTACAGGGGTGAGGTAAAGGTTATCGCCATAAATCATGGCGATGAAACATTTATCATTCATCACGGCGACAGAATTGCCCAAATGGTTATTGCGCCGATCTTGCAGGTTGATGCATCAGTTGTTGAGGAGCTTCCTGAATCTTCCCGGGGTGAAGGTGGTTTTGGAAGTACCGGAGTGAAATAGCCGCCAGTTTTGTTACTCCTCAAATAAAGCAACAAGAGATCTCTCTCTTTCTTAATCACCTCTTACAGCAGTGAAAAATAAAATTAAGCCATATACTGATCTGGTTCGAAATAACGTCAATTACAGGCGTTTGTGGCTTGCCCAGATTATATCCAATTTTGGGGATTGGTTCGGCATTCTTGCTGTCTATGCAATCATTCAAAAATATAGTGGATCGGAATTTTTATTAGGGCTCATTATTGTAGTAAAGATGCTGAGTCTTGCATTTTCATCACCACTGGCAGGCTATATAACCGATAGATTTAACCGCCGCCACCTGATGTTTATGAGTGATATAGCCCGCGGGGTGCTGGTTCTCTGTTTTATTTTTATCACTACTTCAGAACTGCTTTGGCTTGCCTATGTAATTACGGCACTTCAAATGGTTTTCTCCGCTATATTTGAACCTGCAAAAACCTCCTCCATTCCCAATGTTACAACCGACAAAGAACTGGTAGTAGCAAATATTCTTTCAGCAGCTTCATGGAGTATCATCTTTACCAGTGGAATGGCCATTGGCGGGTTTGCAACCGCCTATCTCGGTACAGATCTTGTCTTTATCATAAATGGGATCAGTTATGGGTTGTCTTCGGTTTTTATATATCGTGCATCCATTCCCCAAAAAATGATGAGTGACTCTGAAAAGGCACGTACAGCAAATCCATTAACAGGTATTTCCGAAGGTTTCTCATATCTGAACAATAACAGACACGTGTTGAGGCCGGCAATGGCAAAAGGTACATTTACCATGTGTGTTGGTGCGATGGTTTACATGCTCATTATTATCGCAGAAGAAGTGCTGATGCTTGGCAGTATAGGCCTGGGAATATTATACGCGGCCAGGGGAGTAGGCACCGGTCTGGGGCCTGTTGCAGGGCGCAGAATCTTTAAGCGTGAATCCGGCTGGATACGGGCCATTGGTTTTTTTATGATTATTTGCGGATTGATGTACGGCTTGGTGAGCAGCATGAACTCAATTGTTTTAATGAGCCTTTTTGTGATGCTGGCCCATATGGCATCAGGATCGAACTGGGTATTCAGCACGGTTCTTCTTCAGCGCAGAGCTCCCGATACTTTCAGGGGGCGGGTGTTTAGCATTGAATGGTTGATTTTTACGGTAGCCCAGTCTGTCTCTGTAATGGCAGCTGCGCTTATTCTTGAATTTGAACTTCTATCAATCAGGCAGACAATGGCACTTTTTGCAGGATTACTGGTGGTTTCAGGAATTGCCTGGCTCTCTCTTGTGGTGCCTGGAGAGAATACCTACACAGAGGATGTAAGTAAATTATCCGCAGCGGGGAAAACATCTATGTCACAGCCGGTGTAAGTCCGCTGTCACTTTTTTTGGTTGGAGTGAATGTCTCTCCATAGTTGGCCCAGATCATCCATAAAATAAAAATGATGATGTAGAAAATGGCAGTGGTTGAGTAATCATGGGCAAAATCAAAAACCTGTGGCCAGTAGGCTTGAATATATGTTAAGGTGACGATTCTGGCTACGTTAACGATGTAAATCACCAGAATACCAAAAATTGAAAAGAGTATTCTTGGGGTCCATTTACCGGGATAGGCAATAATAAAACCGAGGAAGAGGCCAATTGCAGCGATACCATTACAGCCATCAACAATTTCAATTCCCCTCAGGCCGGTTATACCTACAACTCTGTCGTAAACAAAAACAGTTTCACCAAAAAAGGATAGAATCCCGGCGCTAACAGATACAATATTTCGGGAGAGAGGCTCGTCAATATACCCATTAGGCATAACCCAAAGCTCATAAACAATGTACCATATGATATAGATGGCAAAAACCTTGAGGAGAAATTTGGCAATGTCTGACTGTAAAAACTTCATGCAATGTTCGCTTAATTACGGCAACAATATCTTCGGTCAAGATAATGGTTTAAAAAGAAAAAAATTGTTGATTCGTTAACCTGACTGAAAAACTTCACTTCAATGAATTTAGTGTTATCTTTAGCCCCAATTAAGATAAATGTGAACTATGATTTGGGAAAACAGCACATATTTGTGGTTACTCCTTTTGCTGCCATTGATTTATGCCGGGTACTATTGGTATAAAAAATATCAGGTAAAAAAGAGGTCCGGCTATTTTGATGATCGGCTGATTAGCCAGCTCAGAAAAAATTACTGGAATCTGGGGGATAAAGTTCGCCTTATATCACTCACAATTGCTTCAGCACTTTTTATTATAGCTCTTGCCGGGCCAAAAATTGGTACTGAAGTTCGTGAGGTACAGAGGAAAGGCGTGAACATGATTGTTGCATTAGATCTTTCCCGAAGTATGAATGCTGAGGATGTACGCCCAAGCAGGCTCGATAAGGCAAAGTTCGAAATCAACAGGCTGATAAACCGGTTGCAGGGAGATCGCGTAGGATTGATTGTGTTTACGGATGAGGCTTTTATGCAGGTACCTCTCACCACAGATTATTCAGCGTTTCGCATGCTTCTGGATATATCGAATACCGATCAGATGCCTTCAAGCGGAACAAATTTCTATTCTGCCATGGAATTGGCAAGAGAAACATTCCAAAATATTGACAATCAGAACAATGCAGCCAATGTACTCCTTTTCGTCGCTGATGGGGAAAATCACGGTCCTTCGTACCAATCTGCTTTGCGAGATCTCGGAAATGATGGCGTAACCATTTTTTCTGTAGGTATTGGAACGAGAGAAGGTGCTCCCATTCCTATTTACAATCAAAATGGCCAACTCACAGGGTATCATCGTGATGCAGAGGGGAGAACAGTTACTACCCGATTGGGTTCAGATTCTATGGAAGATATCGCGAGACAAGGTGGGGGTGAATATTATGAAATCCGCTCCGGAAGTGACAACATCGAGCCATTCTTCTCAAAACTGGATGAGCTTGAACGCGGTGAGTTTTCCACCCAGGAATTCGCAGACTATAAAAATCAGTATCAATTTCTGCTTTTTTTCGGCATGCTCTTTTTTATGGTAACCCTGTTTTTCCCGGATAACATCAGCGAGAAATCAATCATAAACCGATGGCTTTCAGGCTTCAATCAACAATCAGAAGATGATTAAACTTTTTGTAACCGATCTTGACGGTTGTATTTCCTACCCATTTAAAACACCACGCTGGGATTCGATCAATAAAATCAGAGAACTAAACATTGCGAGCCGTCAGGATAACCATGTTCCGCCACTCACCATCTGTACTGGCCGGCCATACCCTTATGCTGAGGCGGTTGCGCAATGGCTCGATGTAAGGCTCCCGTTTGTTTTTGAAAGTGCCGGGCTGTTTATAACCGAAGAGTACAGGGTTCATTCCGCACTTGGGCAGAATAACGGCATTCTTGATTCCATAAAAGAGATGAGAACATGGATGGAGGAGAGTGTAATACCAAAATTCCCGTCTGCCATGATTGAATTTACCAAGCGAATGGATGCCGGAATTGTAGCAACCGATAAAGATGTAATAGATGCCATTATTCCCGTTGTGAAAGAAAAAATGGAAACCGATTACCCTCATCTCGAAATGCACGTTACTGATGTGTCAGTAAATGTTTTGGTTGGAGGCAATAACAAACTGCAGGGGATGAAACTGCTTGCCGAGCATCTGAATATTACCCTTGATGAAATTGCTTATATCGGCGATACCGGTGGGGACTTGGTGGCACTCAAAGAAGTTAAGATGCCATTCGCGCCCAAAAATGCTACCGCAGCAGTGAGAAAAAACAGCATTACCATTAACTCTGAAACTACAGATGCTGTTTTGGAGGCTTATGAGCAGGTGGTTAAATATAACCGTTCACTGTAACGTTCAAAGAAAGCTGCCGCATCCGGTTAAATTAGTGCTTCCAATCTGCAGGTTTACGTTATGTGAAAACATAAAACCGCTCATGGAATCGAGGCAATTTTCAGGGGCTATCTCTAAGATTGCAGATTCATTTTCTAACTCAAAAGAGATGCGGATTTCAGCAGATTCTGAATCAAAAGCTGAAAGCTGACTGCTTAACTGCTGATTAGGTGTTTCATAGGTAATTGTATTGTATGCATTTACCTGAATATTCCAAAAAGGTTCATTGCCAGAGGCTTTAAAAACTATCCCTTCAGATTTCAATCTCTTATGATGTTGCATGATCGAAGTGAAATCAGCATTTAAAACCACTGTAAACCCGACTGGAAGCACCCCTTTTGATTGTTCAGTTTTTTCTACCAGAACAAGCTCATCATCAACAATCTCAAATCGCTTAATCAACTCTCCCTCTTCATTTAGCAAATGTAGATGCCCTTCAAACTGCTCTTGGACACCCTCATTTGTTAACTGTTCAGAATCAGCCATCATATACACTTCTGTAAAATAGCCATCAGAAAGTAAAAGTGAGTAGTGAACTATATTGCCTTCAGAATCAGCAAACTGCCCGCTGAATCCCGATGGGACCTCTGTTTTGGTTTGTGTGGCCGTTTCATCAGAACCAGTTGATTCTGATTTATTAAGCTGTTCGCAAGCAATACTAAGCCTGATCGAAATAAAAATAACCAGCAGAAGCAGAATGGTTATGTTGATGATTTTATTCTTCATCGAAAAGGCAGCGTTTAGCTGAGATTATTCGTTTTTTTTAAACTCTCATCCGCCATCTCTTTTTGATACGTCTTGAGTTTACCAGCAAGGTTTTCATCAAACATTCCAAGCATACGCACTGCAAGCAGCCCTGCATTCAACGCTTTATCGATGGCTACGGTTGCTACCGGCACACCATTCGGCATCTGAACAATTGAGTAGAGGCTGTCAACGCCCGATAATGCTGTAGTTTTTACCGGTACGCCAATTACAGGTAGTGTTGTATGCGATGCGAGCATGCCGGGAAGATGGGCTGCGCCACCGGCACCTGCAATGATTATTTTAAGCCCTCTCTGTTTTGCGGTGCGCCCATATTCAGCCATCAGGTCGGGTGTGCGGTGGGCTGATACCACCTGCTTTTCATAAGACACACCAAATTTTTCAAGAATAGTTGCAGCTTCTTTCATTACCAGCCAGTCGCTGTCGCTGCCCATTACTACACCCACAATTGCTTTATCAGCCATTTCAGAAATTTTATGTTCGTTGATTGATCGATTTCAAAAGATATAGATTATCAGTCTCATTCTCTTCGATAAATTCTATATGCAGATTCATTCAAAATTGTTTAACATTAAACAATTAAAGATAAATAGCGAAAAATCGATTTAACAGTTATGAGTATCGACAGCCTGAACTGCACCTGTCTGCCGACGAGACAGGCTCAATATGACGGGTTCAGTCATGTTGTTCATTTTTAAATCGAATACGCACTAAACAATATATTTAGTTATGGAACTGGGTATTTACACATTCGTGGAAAACACGCCAATTGCAGGGAGCAATGATACATTACATCCTGCTGAACGGGTTGAAAATCTACTGGAAGAAGCTCAACTGGCTGATGAACTCGGGCTGGACATATTTGCCGTTGGCGAACATCACCGTGAAGAGTATGTAGCATCTGCACCATCGGTATTATTGGCCGCTATAGCTGCAAGAACAAAACAGATAAAATTATCGAGTGCTGTAACGGTACTTGGTTCTGAAGATCCTGTGAGAGTATATCAGCAGTTTGCAACACTCGATCTGCTCTCAAAAGGCCGTGCTGAGATAATGGTAGGTAGGGGATCGTTCATCGAGTCATTTCCCCTTTTTGGATATAATCTTAATGATTACGAAGAGCTATTTTCCGAAAAACTTGAACTGTTGATGCAATTACGTGAGAACGAGATAATCAATTGGCAAGGCAAGCACAGGCCGGCAATAAATAATCGCGGAATTTATCCACAACCACTTCAGGAAAAGCTGCCGGTATGGAGAGCTGTAGGAGGAACTCCGCAATCAGCGTACCATGCAGGAGCAAACGGTATACCTATGGCACTGGCAATTATTGGTGGATATCCGGAACAGTTTAAGCCTATGGCAGAAGTGCACAGGCGGGGAGCTGTTGACCATAACAGGAAAGTACCCCCTATAAGTATCAATTCTCACGGGTTTATCGCAGATAGTGCAGAAGAGGCAGTTGATATCTCCTTCCCGGCATTTAAATTCACGATGGATAAAATCGGAAGGGAGAGAGGCTGGCCACCCATGAGCAGGCCTCAGTTTGAAGCATCTATACAGTTGAGAGGTGCGAATATTGTTGGCAGTCCACAACAGATAATCGAGAAAATTCTTTATCAGCATAAAATTTTCGGTCACAGCCGGTTTATGCTTCAGATGAGTGTTGGCTCCATTCCTCACCACAAACTACTTCGCTCAATTGAACTTTTTGCCACAAAAGTTGCACCGGCTATCCGTGCAGAGTTGGGAACGTCTAAAGAGAATGAAATAGATGATAAAGAAGAACTACAAAATTCCTGATAAAACAACCATCGGCCACGTTCATTTGAAGGTTACTAACCTTGAGCGGGCGCTCTCTTTTTATTGCGAACTGCTCGGTTTTGAAATTACTACACGGTATGGTTCACAAGCTGTGTTTATTTCAGCCGGTGGTTATCATCATCACATTGGTTTAAACACATGGCACTCCAAAGGTGGCAGTACCGCTCAAAAAAACAGTGCAGGTTTGTATCATATTGCAATTTTATATCCCACAAGAAGGGATCTTGCAGAAATTGTGAAACGATTGATAGATCATGGTTACCCGATTACAGGCGCAAGTGATCATGGTGTATCAGAAGCTGTTTATCTGGACGATCCGGACGGAAATGGAGTAGAATTATATTGTGACAGGCCTTCTGATCAATGGAAATACAAGCCTGACGGATCAGTAGAAATGGTTACGTTACCACTTGATCTGAAAGATTTGTTAAATGAACTCAACAACTAAGCAGATCAGTCGAGGGATTCTAAAATATTGAGATAGGAGTTGTATCTCTCGGCATCAATTTTACCCTCCTCATACGCTTCTGAAACACCGCATCCCGGTTCATGATAATGTGTGCAATTATAGAATTTACAATTGTTTCGGGGCTCTGCCATTTCGGGAAAGAAGAGCGAGAGTTCGCTCTTTTCTATATTAACCATGCCAAACTCCCTGATGCCGGGAGTATCCGCGATAAAGCCGCCATATTTAAGCGGTACAAGGCGTGCAAATGTGGTGGTGTGCTTTCCTTTCTGGGTTTTTGATGATACTTCACCTACCCTCAACCCAAGACCGGGGTCAACAGCGTTTAGTAAACTTGTTTTACCTGCACCCGATGGACCTATGAAAACTGAAGTCTTATCTCTCAGTTTTTCTGAAAGATGTTCGATAGACTTTTCGTCTTCAATAGAAGTTAAAACAATGTCATAGCCAATTTCTTTGTATAACTCAACGAGGTGCTCTACAAACTGCTGATCTCTGTTTTTTGCGAGATCCATTTTGTTTATGATTATTCCCGGATGAACTTCATATGCCTCGCAGGTTACCAAAAAACGGTCGATGAAGCCCGTGTTGAGTTTTGGCTGGCGGACCGATTGCACAACCCACGCTTTATCTATGTTGGCAACAAGAATCTGTTCACCACGCCGCCCGTGTGTAGCCTGCCGTGGCACATAGTTTTCCCGTTGATAAATTTCGGTTATTGTACCCGTTCCGTCACTACCAGTTACAACATCAACGTAGTCGCCAACGGCAACCGGGTTTGTAACTTCTTTTTTATCAAGGCGGAATTTACCCGGAAGCCGGCATTCAATAACATCTCCATTGGGTGAGGCAACTTTGTACCATTTGCCGGTAGACTGAATTACCCTGAAGGAATGTCTCATATCATTCACTATGAGCGTTCAGTTTTCCAATAATCAGGGCAGATGCAGTCATAAGGCAATCATCAATCCATTACAGCTATTTCTTCCATGCTGTCTTTCTTTCTGTTATTCGCCTTTACCTGGCGTTTGTGAGCCTCAGGTACTTCAAAGAAAGATTTTGGATCATTTTCAGGTTTTTCTTCGAGAATTAAATCAAGAATTGGGTCCATTCTTTCAAGGTATTGAACCTCAAGATTGCCAATTACCTCACTCTCAATTTCGTCCACATCTTTTTCATTCTTTATGGGCAGAAACACCCTCTGAATGCCAGCTCGTTTAGCTGCCAGAACTTTCTCTTTGATGCCTCCAACCGGCAGTACAAGGCCACGAAGTGTAATTTCTCCGGTCATAGCAATGGTGCCTTTCACTTTTCTTTGTGTAAAGATAGAAGCTACAGCAGACAAGAGTGCCACACCTGCTGATGGGCCGTCTTTAGGAACCGCACCTTGCGGAACGTGAATGTGAAGATCCCAGAATTTAAAAGCATCTTCCGGGATGTTAAGCTCTTTGTAGCGTGCTCTGAGATAGCTGATTGCCAGCATTGCAGACTCTTTCATCACTTCGCCAAGCTGGCCTGTAATGTGAAGTTTACCGGTGCCGCGGGATACGCTTGCCTCAATAAAAAGAATATCACCGCCATATGGAGTCCAGGCAAGTCCCGTAGATACTCCGGGCACAGTTGTTCGTTCAGCCACGTCGGAGAAAAATTTGCGCTTCCCGAGAATTTCGGGGATATCATTCACTCCAACACTCATGCTTTTAATCTCATCTCCGGCAATTTTTGCAGCCACGCTTCGGCAAACGGCACCAACCTGGCGCTCGAGGTTTCTCACCCCGGATTCCCTCGTGTACTCATCAATAATTTTATCGATAGCTGCCTTTGATATCTTTATTTGCTTATTGGTAAGCCCGTTTTCGGCAATTTGTTTTGGAATGAGATATTTTCTTGCGATCTCAATTTTCTCTTCTTGGGTGTACCCGCTAATGTTGATGATCTCCATTCTGTCGCGCAGCGGAGCAGGAATTGTATCAAGTGAATTTGCTGTGGCAATAAACATCACCTTGGAAAGATCATATTCAATCTCAAGGTAGTTATCAGCAAACGAATCGTTCTGCTCGGGGTCAAGAACTTCAAGCAGTGCAGAAGTTGGGTCACCGCGAAAATCGGAGCCAACTTTATCAATCTCATCAAGCATAATAACCGGATTGCCCTTACCGGCTTTCTTCATGGAGCGCAAAATGCGTCCGGGCAGTGCCCCGATGTACGTTCTTCTGTGGCCTCTAATTTCTGCCTCATCATGGATGCCACCAAGGCTAAACCGCTCAAACTCTCTGTTGAGTGCACGGGCAATAGATTTTCCAAGTGATGTTTTTCCAACTCCCGGAGGGCCATAAAAGCAGAGGATTGGTGCTTTCATATCCTCTTTTAGCTTCAGCACAGCGAGGTACTCAATAATTCGCTTCTTTACTTTCTCAAGGCCGTAATGGTCTTCATCAAGAATCTTTCTGGCCCGTTTCAGGTCAAGCTTGTCTTTCGAATAATCTCCCCAGGGCAGGTCAAGAATCCACTCTACATAATTATAGATAATTCCGTAGTTAGGCGATGCACTCGGTGTCATTTCAAGACGCTGAATCTCTTTTTCAGCCTCTTTGATTACCTCTTTGGGAACATTTTTCTTCGCTTCCAGGCGCTGCCTTAACTTGGCAACATCCTGTTGTTCACTGTCTTCACCAAGTGCCTCTTGTATCGCCTTCATTTGCTGGCGGAGGTAGAAATCGCGCTGTTGATCGTCAATATCTGTCTTAACCTTGGTGCGAATCTCTTCGCTGAGATTCAACACCTGAAGCTCTTTGTTGAGGTGCTCCATCACTTTATCAAGCCGCTTCGAAAAATCATCAATTTCAAGCAGATGCTGTTTATCTGCAATGGAAACCTGCAGGTTTGAAGAGATGAAATTCAGCAAAAAAGACGGGCTGCTGATATTGTTAATAGCAATTGAAGCCTCAGAAGGAATGTTCGGTGAAAGGTTAACAATTTTTGTTGCAGTCTCTTTTACCGATCTCATGGAAGCATCGAGCTCTATTCCAACCAGATCCATATTCTGTTTTATCGGTGTGATGGCTGCTTTAAAATAAGGATCGGTTTGTGTGAACTCTTCAACCTGAAAAATACTTTTGCCCTGGATAACAATACTTTTGCTGCCATCAGGCATCTTTATGAGTTTTAGAATCTGTGCTACTGTACCAACCTGAAAAAGATCATCAGTTTCGGGGTCTTCAACAGATTCATCTTTTTGGGCTACAACACCAATTGTTTTATCTGTCTCGTAAGCTTCTTTTACAAGTGCAAGAGAACGGTCTCTGCCTACAGTTATCGGTACAACTACACCGGGAAACAGAACTGTATTTTTGAGTGGTAAAATTGGAAGTTGGTCAGGTACGATGGATTCCGTAAGCTTTCTCTCTTCTTCCTCACTCATCAGGGGAATAGCCTGTTCAAAATCATCAAAACCTTCATTTTGATCATCATAGGCCGTCTGTATTTTTAATCGTGAATCGAACATAAACTGGATTAGATAATTATAAAATTCTATTCTTTCACAGCTTTATTTTGCAAATAGAGAGCCAAAGAAGAGCTTGCTACCATAACGTCAGAACTTAAATCAGGGTTCTGCCAAATTGAATGATGATCTGTTTGGTCTGCCACATGGGCATAGTAACAAAATGGTTCTGTTCCTATCCCCATTTATACCGATTCCTGAAAAAGAGATAATCCCTGCATTCAATCAATAACAAAAAAACAGTAATTGCAAGCAGATTAAAGATACAGTTTAACGCCAACTACGGAGGCACCGAGTAATTCAGATGTAGGGCCACCGCGCCGGCTTTTTAATTGAAATGCAGCAAGAATATCGAAACGATCGGTTTCTAAACCGCTACCAAAACTTAAATATCCCGGTAAACCAGGTGTTAGGCGTGTACCTGCACGAATGGGTAAATAGGAGAGAGGCCTTAGTTCAAAACCGGAAAACAAAGTAAATCCGGATGGTTTAAAGGCGTTATCAACAATGGTATAACTTACATCACCCATTAGTTTAAATCTGTTGTATTGAAACAGTGCTCCGGCCTGAACAGACGCCGGCAGCGAAACCTCAATGGCTTGTTCGCGCACAGCAAACGAAGAAAATGCGGAAGGATCAAAATAATCTGCAAGGAATGAGAAGTGCTCATTTGGTGCTCCCTGAAAGAGCAGATCAGTTACAGTGCCGGTTTCTTCCTGTTCTGATGTTTGCGGTTCTATATCAAACTCAAATGGTTTTGTAGTTTGATAAACCATGCCTATATCCGTTACAGAGAGGCTGATTCTAAGCGATTTTTCGGTCAGATCATCTTCATGCCTTAGCACGGAAAGGTCATCTCCAAATGTGATGAGATAGGTTATTCCCGCATCAATACCAAAACCAATTCCTGTAGGGCGCAGTAGATCGCTGGCACTATAATCAGGGCTTTCCGGATTGATCTGTGGAAAGAAAAAGTTTTCGGCCCTGTCGGTCAACACTCCGGTCGATTGCTGGTTGTATGCTATTTCATTATCCCATAACCCGGTTTGGTTGTTCAGTGTATATCGGTTTCTGAACTGTACATCCAAAAAGCTGCCGGGTACAACCAGTTTTGGAGCAATTCCAACAATAAATTCAGAGAGGCTCGGAGTAAGGCCATTCAGATAAGTGAATGATTCAGCGTAACCAAATGAAATTTCATGTAATACCTGGTACTGATGTGTGAATGATTGGTTGATTAGAAATGAGTCGCTGCGGTCGAGCGGAGTGGCAGAGTATAAACCCTTTCCAAGCCTGTAACGGCTGCCAATTCGGGTGCGGGCGGCTACGGCAAAGCTTTTTTCGGGACGTGCCCATTTTATTCCAAACCAATTAATTTCGGTTTGGTTTAGAAAATATGCATTCGACCTGTTTTCAAAAAAGCTCCTGTCTATCAATTCTTCACGATTGGAAATCATCTGATCTAAATCACTATTATAAGGAGCCATAAGATCCAGATAACGGCCGAATCGGTTTTGCAAATCGGAAATTGGCTCAAGGGAATCGAAATAGTAGCCGGACTGAAGAAGCGAAACCTGGAAGGTATAGTTTTTTTCCTGAATCAGAAGATTTGCGGGATTTACAAAAAGTGCTTCAAAGCCGGTCAGGTAAGCTGTGCCGCCTCCGCCAAGAGCCATACTTTCCGGAGAGTAGGAGAGTTGGGCACTGCTTTTAGTTGGGAAAAAGCATAAAAGACCTGTCATCAAAAAAAGTGAAACAGATATGTATTTGGCAACCTGCAAACGGTGGTTTTACTATTGGTTAATGAGGCTCAGGTTCGCTGCTCGAAGCATTAAAGTTTTCTGGCCTCTGTTTTTAAAAAATACAACAACCCTGGTGTCTTTACCCGATCCATTTCGCTGAACAATTTTCCCGGCACCAAAAGTAGGATGCATCACAAGCGCACCCGGCATAAATGGGTCGTCATCGTATTCGTAGGTGTAAGATGAAGCAGAGGCACTTGGTTTCTTTGTGGTAATAGGGCTTTTCCAGTCGTACTCAATCTCCATGCCCGATCTGCCCTGGCTGTCATCATCATCATTTCGTGTTTGATAGATGGTTGCCCCTGTTTCGGTTCGTACAACGCCGGAGTCAACCTCGTTCAAAAAGCGAGAACGAGCCTGCCGTTGCTCTTCACCAAATTTAAATCTCATTTTACTGAAACTGAAGAAGAGATGCTTCTGAGCTCTGGTGATTGCCACATAAAAAAGCCGGCGTTCTTCTTCAATGTTTGCTTCTTCGCCATCTCTTGCACCCATAGGAAAAAGATTTTCTTCAAGCCCCACGATGAATACAGCCGGAAACTCAAGACCTTTTGAGGCGTGAACCGTCATCAGGGTAACTGCCGGTTTATTCTCATCATATTTATCGGTATCTGTGATCAGGCTTATCTCCTGCAAAAACGATGCAAGATTAGGGTTTTTTGTATTCTGCTGATAGTAAGCGATGGCATTTTGAAGTTCCAGTACGTTATCCCGGCGGGTTAGCGATTGCGCACTATTCTCCTCAACCAGATCTTTCATATACCCGCTCTGTTCGAGAATCATTTTGGTAACTTCAAGCAGGGAAACGCCTGCTTCAAGTTCATCACGCAGCCTGTTTATCATGTTTACAAATTGCCCGATTCTCTGTTTTGCCGGTTTATAGAGATCGGCTGTTTCAACATTGCTTACAATATTCCAAACCCTCTTGCCTTCGCTGCGCGCTTTTTTGATGACATCATTCAGTGTTTTATTACCAATTCCCCTGCTCGGTTCATTTATTATACGAAGCAGAGCCTGTTCATCCTCAGGGTTTACGAGTAGCGTTAGGTAAGCCAGCACATCTTTCACCTCTTTTCGCTGATAGAAAGAGAGGCCCCCAACAAGCTGATACGCAATATTTTTTCTGCGAAATGCCTCTTCAAAAATCCTGCTCTGATAATTTGTTCTGTAAAGCACTGCAAAATCGTTATTCTGGTAGCCATGCCTCAGCTTGATGTTATTAATGTGATTAACAATTCTGTTGGCTTCATCCCGTTCATCAAAATTTTCGAGCAGTGTGATGGTCTCACCATCAGCATTATCAGTCCACAGCGTTTTTTTGATCTGTTTCTCATTGCGTTTGATGACTGAATCGGCACATTGAAGGATAAATTTAGTTGATCTGTAGTTCTGCTCAAGCGGTACTTCTACTGCATTTTCATAATCTGATTTAAAGTTTAGGATATTGGAGATATCAGCCCCTCGAAATGAGTAGATACTCTGAGCATCGTCACCCACCACACAGATATTTTTATATTTGGCAGCCAGTAGTTGTGTCACTTTGTATTGAGCGTGATTGGTATCCTGGTATTCATCAATCAAAATATATTTAAATCTGTCCTGATACTTCTCCAGCACATCGGGATGGTCTTGAAAAAGCTTAACCGGTTTGATGAGGAGATCATCAAAATCCATTGCGTTGGTTTGGCGCATACGCACTTCATAAATTTCAAAAACACGTGCTGTAATGTCATCGAGTGTACTGTTAATAAACCTTGATTTATACGTGCTGGGGTTAATCAGCTGATTTTTGGCATCACTTATTTTTCGGTGAATAGTTTTAGGCTTGATCTCTTTTGGATCAAAATTGAGCTCTTTGAGAATGAGTTTGATTGCATTCTCTGAGTCGCTTGTATCGTAAATAGAGAAATTCGAATTATATCCGATTTTTTCTGCTTCGAACCGCAAAATTTTTGAAAAAATAGAGTGAAATGTACCCATCCATAAACCGGAAGCCCGCTCACCGATTAAGTTTTGAATGCGCTCCTGCATTTCTCTGGCAGCTTTGTTGGTAAACGTGAGGGCAAGAATATTCTGTGGCAGGGCGTGGTGTTGTTGCAGCAGGTAGGCTATACGGTATGTAAGCACTCTTGTTTTACCGCTGCCAGCACCGGCCACAATAAGCAACGGACCGTTAACATGGGTAACTGCCTCATATTGCTGTTTATTCAGCTGTTTTAGGAAATTAGTTTTTACAGGCTTTGGTGAATCTGGCTGTAGTCTGAATTGCTGCATTTAAAAATGAGTATAAAATCGTAATTCGAATGAATCGAAAAATTACGAATTAATTAAGATGTGATTGGGCTTAATTTAGTTAAGAACATAGCCCGATGTCTGTCAAGAAAACAGGAGGCTGATAGCCTTAATTTCTATAACTGATCGCATTTTCATCACCATACTGAGCTTCTTTGAACATCAGGTACTCTTCAGGGGTAATATCAGCAATCATAAACTGTAGAGGGTCTGTTTGTCGCCCGTTTTTCAGAACTTCATAGTGCAGGTGAGGGCCCTGAGTTAAACCTGTTGAACCGGAAAATGCCACCAGGTCTCCACGCTCAACTTTTGCTCCAACCCTTATCCCATCGGCGAAACTGTTGAGGTGGGCATATCTTGTAACGATACCAAAACCGTGATCAATTTCAAGAAGATTGCCAAATGTGCCCCTGCGACCCGCAAATTTAACAACGCCGTTGCCTGTTGCAAATACTTCGGAATTTACTTCTGCCCTGAAATCAACGCCTTCGTGCATTCTTCGATAGCCAAGTACAGGGTGTGGCCGCATACCGTAACCACTAATAATAATCCCATTTACAGGTTTGATTGCCGGTACATTTCGCAACCTGTTCTGGTTTGAATTATAGTAACTTTTAATCTCTTCGAATGATAGTTTTTGAACACCGATGCGTCTTTCAAGGCGGTCTAAACGGGCAGCGGTACTTCTTAAAATTTCAGAGGCTTCTTTGCTGTGATAATCAAATTCAGAATAGATATCAGCACCACCAACACCTGCCATTCGTAAATCTTCTGAAAGCGGATCGAGGCCAAGAATGGAGCGATACATCTCATTATCGAGCTCAGCAATCTGTTCAAGCTGATGTTCAATTTCTGTTATAGATAACTCAGCTGTTTTTAACTGATTGATCAATGCGCGGTTCTCGTACTTCAGTGCAATTTCAGCTGGCGTGGCAATAAGCTTTGTTAAAAGAGAGAGGCCAATTACAGCAAAAACAATACCATTAATCAACCAAAAAGAGAGGGAGTGTATTAACTTGTTTTTTGTGTTGTATTCTACCGGTACAAATTCACACTTCTCTGAATCGTAATAGTAATGGTTATTTTGTGGCATAATTATGTTTGAGCAGGTAGTTTATAACCAAATAAAAATAGGGCTAAACGGTGAGAAGTAAAAACCAAATGGGGTAAAAAATTACTCAAAGTCTCCTTCAAAGTATTCAACTGCCCTTTTTGGCATTTCAGTTCTGCTTTTTTTGTTAGCAATATGCGATTTAATTTTATTCTGAAATGCTTTAGCTGCGTCGTATCCGTAGTGTTTCAGCAGGTAGTTCATAGCAATAACTTCAGCTATTACCGTGATATTCTTTCCAGGTGTAATTGGTAAGTGGATAAGAGGAATTTTAGTTCCGAGAATTTCTACCGTGTCGTGGTCAAGTCCGGTGCGGTTTATATTTTCAGCGTCTTCCCAGAGGGAAAGCTCCAAAACTACTTCAAGGCGTTTTTGATAGCGAATTGCCCGTATTCCAAACATCGACATTACATCCACAATACCCAGCCCGCGAATCTCCATAAAGTGTTTGTTCATTTCTGTAGCCGAAGCAAGCAGAACATTACTTTTTCTGGTAAGCATTACTACATCGTCTGATACAAGGCGGTGACCGCGCTCAATCAGGTCGAGTGCCACCTCACTTTTACCCAGCCCCGATTTCCCGCTTATTAAAATTCCGATGCCGTAAACATCAACCATTGTACCGTGCAACATGGTTTGGAGGGCAAAATAGTCTTCCAGAAAGTCTCTCAGAAGAAACATAAATTTTGTTGTCTCAAGTTCTGTCCGGTAAACGGGAATTTTTTTCTCATCTGCTTTTTTCAGGAGCTTTTTGTCGAGCGTGTTATTGTCGGTGAGAAAAATTACGGGTATATCAAATGAAACCAGCTTGCTAAATACATCAATCTGCCCGCTTAGAGGTAAATTATTTAGGAAATTACACTCCGTGTTGCCGATTATCTGTATTCGCTGATGGGTAAACAAATCCACATAACCTGCGAGTGCAAGCCCGGGGCGGTGAAGGTCGGCTTCTGTGACGAGTTTCGTTTCGGTACTTGATTCCGCTGCGCAAGGCTCAAACTCTATCTGAAGGCGCTCAGAAAATTTACTAATCAGTTGCGATACCTGAATATTCTCCCTGATGGGGATGGCTTCCTGATTTTTAAATGGCATGATATGGCTCCTTACGGATTATTGTTCTGAAGAGGTGAGAGAAAAAATCCCCGTTGCCTGTATTTTATAAAAAAAACAGTGAGCAACGGGGAGAAGTTTGCAACTAATTAGTGATGCTCATAGTGCTTGGTCTTGTACTTTCTTAGCTGACGAACAGCATTATCAACGGCATTGCCTATAGCTTGTTCGTAGCTTGGTGCTGCCTCTGAGACATTGATGAGTGTTTTAGGCACTTTAACATTCAATTCTGCGATTGAAGGGTTGTCATCATCCTGTCCGGGACGAAGAACGATATCGCACACAACGATTTTTTCAAAGAATTGTTCTAATTTTTCAACGGCAGCAAGGCTGAATTCCTTAAGCTCCGCGCTGCATTCAAAATGTCGTGCTGTGAAAGTGGTTTTCATGTTTCCTCCTATAGGATTTATTTTTCTGCCCTTGGATGGGCTTGATTATACACATTTTTTAATCTTTCCACGCTTGTGTGCGTGTAAACCTGAGTGGATGCCAGACTGGCATGTCCCAAAAATTCTTTAATCAATCTTATGTCGGCTCCGGCATCGAGCATGTGCGTGGCAAAACTGTGCCGCAAAGTGTGTGGACTCTTGTTTGATGATTCACTTGCCCGCATCAAATAATCTTTAATAATTCGCTGCACCTTACGCTGATACATTCTACCGCCTCTCGGTGCAATAAAAAAGGCTAAGCGTGCATCGTTGTCACTTTTTTCCGTCAGAAGCTGCATTCGTGATTCAAGATGTTTTTTACACCACTGCAAGGCTTCATCACCGAGTGGCACTGTACGCTGTTTTTTGCCTTTTCCAAATACGGTAACCTGTTTTTGCCTCAAATCAACGTCTGAAATATTCAGCCCGGTTAGTTCGCTTAATCGTATTCCTGTGGAGTAAAATAGTTCCATGATGGTTCGTTCCTGAACGGATTCAGGCTCGGAGCCATCAGCAAGATCCATCATGTTGCTCACCTCACTTAACTGAAGTGTTTTTGGTAAACGGATTTCTTTTTTGGGGACAATAAGCAACTGAGCGGGATTTTGTTCAACATAACCTCTTTTAAAACAGTACTTATAAAATGAACGCACCGCAGCCACTTTGCGTGCCACAGTATTCCTGGCTACCCCTTTATCAGCCAGGCTGCCAAGCCACAAGCGGATTGTGAGCCTGTCGATATCCCCTGCGGAAACGGCTTCCGGTTTTTTAACGAACTCATCAGCGGCAAATTCAAGCAGTTGCAGCAAGTCGTTTTTATAGGAAGTGAGCGTATGCTCCGAGGCGTTTCTTTCCGTTCTTAGCGTAAGTATAAATTTAGAAATCAACTCTGTCATCTCACTCAATATGCAATCTCTTTTGCTAAAAATAAACTCTTTAAGTTAGATGATTTACACTTTTCTGCCTTTCCACTCCGATTTTCTTTCAAACAGATGATCAACGATTTTGATGATTCCCAGTTTTTGAAACCAAAGCACCCCCACAGGGTGTGTAAACGCAAAAAGCGGATCCCATTGAAACCACCCTGCAAGCAGAAGCCGGTGCAATAATATCAAACCAACTGAAGCAATTGAAAGGAAGAAGATTACAGTATCAAAAGTGAATAAGGCAGCGAGAAGTGTGGCAAAGGGAAGAATGAATACAGCAAAATGGATGATCGCAAAGAGAATAAACAGAGGCAGCGAATTGTTGAAACCCTGAAGAAAGTTCTTTCGCAATCCTTCAAACATCTCAGCTTCGTTTCTGTACATTCGGCAGCTAATTGCCCCCACACCATGATACATTCGCAATGAAAAACCATCTTTTTTGATGCGTTTTGCAAGCTCTACATCCTCTACGATCTCATTTTTTACAGCCGAGTGTCCTCCAATTTTTTCGTACACCACCTTTTTCATTGCAATGCATTGGCCGCACGCCGCGGCGAAAATGTGCCTGAACTTTTTATGACCAAACGAGGGCATCCAGCGGGGCTTTCTATAAACATAAATAGCGGGTAGAAGCGTAACAAGGGCATAGTATATAAGGGGAATAACGGTTTTCTCCCAAAACGAGCCTACTATCTGTCGTGGCCAAACGGTAACCATATCCACTGCATCTTCTGTAAAAGAGGCGTTTATTTGTTCAAGCATATCCGGCTGAACTACAGTATCTGCATCCAAGAAAAGAAGAATTTCTCCATCACACATAGTGCCAAGCTGGTTGCAAGCCCACGGTTTGCCAAGCCATCCATCAGGTTTCGGTTTACCGCTGTGTATGTGAAATCTTTCCGGGTTTTTCTCTCTATAATGCAGGGCAATTTCTTGCGTTTTATCTGTTGATTGGTCATCAAGCAGGTGTACATCAAACGGTTCATATGTTTGATTCTGGAGGGATTCGAGAAGTGTACCAATATTTTTTTCTTCGTTCCTCGCGGGTATGCAAACCGAAATCTTCCTATTTTGTGAATCTGCAATAGAAGCTGTGCGAAGAGCGGTCAGCTCAAATCGATTTCTTATTAAAATGAAAGATGTAATCAACAGGTAAAAAAGAGAAAAAAACAGAAGCCAGGTAATAGCATGCTCAAGCATAGATGTAACTAATCATTATTTGTGACCGCTAAAACGATATCGTTGATTTTACCATTCAGCTAATTCATGAATATACTGACGGATTTTAAACAAGATGTAAATACTCAAAAACCCATTCCGGGAAGCTATGAGTGGTGGTACTTCGATGCACAATCCATTGACGGATACAGCATTGTAGTCATTTTTTATGAAGGTAATCCATTTTCTAAACGATACATAAAAGCAATTGCTGAAGGCAAGCATAATCTGGCATCTCATTTCCCGGCAGTAAGTATCTCCTTATATAAAGATGGACGCCCGCTTTTCTATGCTTTTGAAGAGTTTACAGACGATAAGTGCAGTTTTTCGGCTAAAAACCCTCAGGGGAATGCCGGTAAGAACCTCTTTACAGGTAAGAAAGATGGTGGAAATCTTGTCTATCGGGTTGATTTGAATCAGGCGGTTGCAAACGGCGACTCTGTTAAAGGAACTCTTGAGTTCAGATCGGTTGATATTTCTTTTCAACTAAACGGGAAAGACAAAGGAAACGCAGATTCCGCCCATCGATGGAATTTGATTCAGCCAAAAGCCACTGTAACCGGAGAACTGCAGCTGAGCGGTTCATTAGCTGAAAACATACCTTTTAAAGGTACCGGTTATCACGATCATAATTTTGGTTCTGAACCAATGAAAGATACGTTTGATGAGTGGTACTGGGGCAGATACCATTTAGGAAATGCTACCCTTATTTACTACCTGATGCGCGTAAATAACAACTGGGAGAAAAAAGCGTGGCTTCTTTCAGAGGTCGGTGAAGTCCGGTATATCCCAGATGATGGTATAACATTTGATCAAAATCAACTATCGCTTTTTGCACTCTCATCTGCAAGAGTTTTGAAGTTTGAGAATGGTGATTTTAATGCTCACCTACAACTGGATAGGTTAACAGATAACGGGCCATTTTATCAACGGTTTGAGGGGCGAATTATCGCCACTATTGGTGACAAAGCGGTACAATCGAGAGGTATTAGTGAATACATCAAACCTAAAAGGATTTATAAAAAGCTGTTTTGGCCACTTGTTGATATGAGAATTAAATATCCAGGGAGAGCACATTGGGTGCAAAAAAGTAAAACACTCTATAAGTGGACCTGGTAAAAGGCAGAGAAGGGTAATAGTTAGCTAATCTCGTGAAGATATACAATATCTGCACTCGTTATAACTGAATGCGGTGTAGAGAGATCGGGGGATTTAGAATCTGAAGGTTTGTCTTCGCTTGTGCATCCAATACCAATTAAAACTACAGTTATCAGGAATAAAGAGAGTTTTATTTTTTTCATGGTGCTGGATATTTTGTTGTTAAAAGTTGTAACAATAACTGTAAGAAAATCAATATAATTCCCAATAAAAAAAGGCAGCTTTTTTAGGGCTGCCTTTCTTTTTTAATGGGGTAGAATCTCTTATTCGAGGAAGCTTGGTGGAACGAGTACAGCGTCAATGATGTGTACAACGCCATTCGAACCTGCAAGATCTACAGTGATAACTTCTGACTCATTGATTAATACCTGATCTCCAAGTGTTACCACTATCTCTTCACCTTGTAATGTTTCAACAGTTGCTCCATCAGATAGATCTGACGAAAATACTGCAGAAGTTAGTACGTGGTAAGTAAGAATTTCTGTGATTTGCTCATCAGTTAAATCTGGGAATGCAGCGAGAGCAGCTTCGAAAGCTTCATTCGTTGGAGCAAATACGGTTAACTCTGCATCAGGATCACTAAGGGCGGCTACGATATCCGGTCTTTCGGCTGCTACTGAAAATAGTGTTGAGAGCATATAGTTTTTGGCTATTACACCAGTTACAGGAGTAAAGGCATTAGGAAGCAGAACCTGATCAACAACATGAATGACACCATTTGCTGCATCAACGTCAGGTGTTACTACATTAGAAGTTCCGTTCACTCGTACACCTGCATCGTCAGCGGTGATGTAAATTGGCTCTGTAGCAGCAGTTTCAACAGTTTGTGTTGGCTCAAGCATATCGGATGTTACTTCCGCACCTGCAATTACATGGTATGTAAGGATGAATGCAATTTGCTCTCCGGTTAAACTTGCCGAATCAACTGACTCAAAAAGAGTCGCGAATGCATCATCGGTTGGAGCGAATGCAGTATATGGGCCTAAGAACTGGAGTGTTGTTGTAAGGCCTACAGTCTCAGTAAGGTCGAGAAGGGTATTGAATGCACCTGCTTCCTGTGCTACTTCTACAAGGCTTGGCCCTTCAATAGCTACTCTGTACTGAGTTGGAAGTAATACCTGGTCAATAGCGTGAATTACTCCATTTGAAGCTACAAGATCGGCTTCAACAACGTCTGCTCTGTTATTAACTCGTACGCCTGCTGCACTTGCTTGTATAAGTGTTCTCTCACCTAATACCATTTCTACGTCTTGCTGAGCACCAAGATCGCTTGAAAGAATTGTACCTGCTGTGAGGTGATAAATTACTATATCAGTAAGATCTTCGTTTGAAAGTGTGGGTATGATTTCGCTTATCGCTTCGAAAGCAGCGTTGGTTGGGGCGAAAACAGTTAACTCTTCGTTAGCTAATACATCAACTAAGTCAAGGTCAACAACCAGGCTTACTAATGTGCTGAAATTTTCATCGCTTTGGGCAAGCTCTACCAAATTTGGTTCTTCCGGTTCTGGCTCCGGTCCGGGTGTTACAATGCCGCCATTGTCATCGTCACTGCATGCAGTGATCATGCTCAAACTTACTACGGCCATTAGAATCAGAATGAGGTATCTGTTTAATAGTTTCATGATGGGTTGATTTTTTTTTTGGGGTTGAATTCTGAAAATTTAAGTTTCATGTATGCCATCAAAACATGAAAGAATTAAAAAATCGTTTGCCATTACATTTAAAAAAATTGTAAAAACAAAAAAACGCCTCTAACTACTTGCAATCAGGGATTTTAGCTGCTTGAAGCCCTCGAAATCCTGTCTTTCAGTGCAAAAAGAATAGAAGAATTTTCATCATTCGGTAGTTTTTCGATGAAAATTTGAGAGTGGCCAAGGTAATCTGCCTGCCGGAAGTGGTCATAAAGATTATGCGCCAGTTTATCAAAGTCTCCCATATAGTTATAAATACCCTCTCCGGATTTTAGCTCATTTGCAGAGTGAAAGATATACGTGGAATTGCTTTTCAATACCGATGGAACTTCATCAATTAAACTCACATTCGCAGTTGGTTTGTAGTGTGTATATCGCATTCCGGGGCTATGTTTATCCGAGTCTGATTTTTTCTCTGATGACTGAACTTTAAAACCGGTTCGGCTCTCA
This sequence comes from Balneolaceae bacterium, assembly GCA_007693395.1. Taxonomy (GTDB): domain Bacteria; phylum Bacteroidota; class Rhodothermia; order Balneolales; family Balneolaceae; genus Rhodohalobacter. The sequence continues at coordinate 24,024 of REDS01000115.1, forward strand.
ATCATTTCAGCGGTTACTGAACCCGGCCGCAGGATAGTAAATGGTTCCTCTCTGATATCGAGTACTGTTGATTCAATACCAAGTGATGGCGCTTGCCCTGTAAGTATTGGGAAATCAACACCAAAATCGTGCTCGATATGTGTAGCACGGGTGGCACTTGGTGAACCGGATCTGTTCGCACTGGGAGCAGTAAGAGGCCCTGTTCTATTGATGAGGGCCAATGTTTCGGGGTTATCAGGCATTCGTACGGCTACAGAGTTGAGCCCGCCTGTAACCACATCCGGAACGTTAGCTCTCTTATGAACAACAATGGTAAGCGGACCTGGCCAAAAAGATTCTGTAATTGTTTTAGCCGCATCAGAAACGGAATCGGTTAGCATTTCCAGTTGGCCTGACCCGCTAATGTGCACTATTAAAGGGTTATCTGAAGGCCGGTCTTTTTGCTGAAATGTCTTTTTTACGGCATCAACATTAAATGCATCAGCTGCGAGGCCGTATACTGTTTCTGTAGGAATAGCTACAAGATCTCCATTAGTTATAATTTCGACCGCTTTTTCCACCGAAACGATCATACTTCAAGCTCCACCTCTTCAGAAACAGTGTGGTAAAGATTCTGCAAATAATCACATGCTTCTTCAATGTTTTTCAGGTTTTTGACCACAAATGTAACCACATCATTTTTTTGCACTACCTGACAGGGATGGTCTTCATCAGCCTGAAATTGGTTCAGCATCTTTTGGAAATAACCATTTTCGTAGAAATAGCTGCCAAGTTTCGAATCATTTTTGGGGCAAACCAGCCAGGCTCTTTCTGCACGCACTGTAACTTTGGTAAGAAACAGTTTTGATGCGAACAATTTTAATTTGGCTGCTTTAACAAGATTTGCACCGCTGTCAGGCAGTTTTCCAAATCGGTCGGTCATTTCATTTTCCCACTCTTCAATTTGCACAACGGTAGAAGCTTCCGATAACTTTCTGTAGAGATTTAGCCGTTCAACACTATCCTGCACGTAGTTACTGTCAAGATAGGCAGAAAGATCAAACTCAACGGTAGTATCGGGCAGATCAATCGTGGCGGGTTCAGCAGTAAATAGCGAGCTAAACTCACTCTCTTTGAGTTCGCGAACGGCGTCGTTCAAAATTTTTGTGTACAGCTCAAACCCAATGTCAGAAATATATCCGCTCTGTTCTGCGCCCAAAATATCGCCTGCACCGCGTATATCGAGATCGCGCATGGCAATGTTAAATCCTGAACCCAGATCAGAATACTCCTCGAGTGCAGTTAAACGCTTACGTGCTTCGGTAGTGAGGCTGCTAATTTGCGGTGTGATCAAATAACAGAATGCTTTGCGATTAGACCGGCCAACCCTGCCACGAAGCTGGTGAAGTTCAGAAAGCCCAAACTGATTGGCATTGTTTATGATGATGGTATTGGCATTAGATATATCAATTCCATTTTCAACGATATTGGTTGAGACAAGTACATCGTATTTATGATGATAAAAATCGCTGATGATCTTCTCGAGCCGTGCAGGCTGCATTTGCCCGTGAGCATGACGTACCCGTATGTCCGGCACAAGTTCATTGATCATAGAGGTGACTTCATCGATGGTTTTTACACGATTGTGGATGAAAAAAACCTGCCCTCCGCGGGATGTTTCCTGAATAATCGCATCCCGGATGAGGCCGGCATCAAAACTGTGAATTTCGGTAAATACCGGCTGACGGTTTCGTGGCGGGGTATTGATGATGCTTAAATCGCGGGCGCCCATCAGAGAAAATTGCAGCGTGCGCGGTATTGGTGTTGCTGTTAGTGTGAGTACATCAACAGTAGCACGAAACGCTTTTAGCTTTTCTTTCACTGCAACGCCAAACCTCTGCTCTTCATCAATAACCAAAAGGCCAAGATTTTTGAATTCAACATCTTTAGAGATTAGCCGGTGAGTACCTATAAGAATGTCAACTTTTCCTGCTTTCAGATCTTCAATTACCTGCTTTTGTTCTGCTTTGCTTCTAAAACGAGAAATAACCTCTACATTAACAGGGAAATCCTTCATCCGCGATGAAAAGGTTTTATGGTGCTGATCTGCAAGAATTGTGGTAGGTACAAGAATGGCCACCTGCTTTTGATCCATCACCGCTTTAAAAGCTGCACGCACAGCAACTTCTGTTTTACCAAAACCAACATCACCGCAAACCAGCCTGTCCATAGGTTGCGATGATTCCAGGTCGTTCTTTACAGCATGTATTGCAGCGAGCTGGTCCGGTGTCTCTTCATATTCAAAACGTGCTTCCATTTCTGTTTGCCAGGCATTATCGGGCGAAAACTTAAATGCTGTTTGTGCCTTGCGCTTTGCATAGAGCTCAATCAAATCTTTGGCAATATCTTTTACTTTTTTCTTGGTTGTAGCCTTTTTTCTGGCCCACTCACCAGATCCGAGCTTGGTTATTCTCGGCTCTTTGCCCTCTTTACCGGAATATTTTTGCAGTTTGTGAAGGCTCGAAACGTTCACATAGAGAATGGAGTCTTCTTTGTAGCGAACCACTGCCGCTTCCTGAACACTCCCTCTGACTTCAATTCTTTTGAAGCCTGAAAATTTTCCAATGCCATAATCAACATGAACCACATAATCGCCAATGTTCAGTTCTTTCAGCTCTTTGAAAGAGATGCCACCGCGAACCTGCTTTCGTTTGATTTTTGGACGATGGTAACGGTTAAAAATCTGATGATCAGTAAGAACTGCAAGCGATTCATCCGGAAGAATAAATCCTTCGTGCAGATTTTGAATAACAATGGCGTAGTTGAACTCCTCTGATGGCTCCCCAAGCAACTCTTCGAACCGCTCTTTTTGCGTGATGTGATCCGTGAGAATCAGGGTGTTTATACCTTTTTCTGTCTGGCCTGAGATAAATTCTCTCAGCAACTTGAAACTTCCGTTAAAAGAGGGATGAGGCAACATCCGTACTGATTCTTCTGAATCTGGTTTCACAGAGCTGCTGAAACTGCCAAGTGTAATTACACCAAAGCGCTTAATCGCATCATCCCACTCCTCTGCCTGCAGGTAGTGGAAGGATGGTGGTTTCCCGGTGTCATCATCAATTGCAGAAAACGTCTCTTCAGCTTCATTGAAAAACTCTTTAATGTGAGATTGTATCAGATCAGCATCTTCCGCAACAATAGTTGTAAAATCGGGCATGTAGGCTACAATACTCTCTTTTTTCTCATTCTCTGAATGCCCGGCATTTGGTACAAGCCGTGTTTTGGAGAGAAAAGCGATGGAGCGTTGCGAGTCGGGATCAAACTCCCGAATCGATTCTATCTCATCACCAAAAAATTCGAGTCGCACAGGATACTCACCCGAGAAGGGAAACACATCAAAAATACCACCTCGAATAGCAAACTCCCCCGGTTCATCCACAAATTTTGTCGGTTTGTATCCCTGTTCGGTTAACTGCTCAGCGAGATTATTCGGATCGGTAAGCTCACCTTTTTTTATCTCGATGGATGAACGATGAAACTCTTCTGCCGGAACCAGTTTCTCGGTGATTGCATCGGCCGATGCTACGATGATGGATGCTTTGCCATCATTCAGTTTTTCGAGTACCTCCGAGCGCTGAACCATAACCGACATATCCACAACCTTATCCTGATTGTACGGCTTTGTACGGGTAGGCGGAAATAGATATACCTCTTCACATCCAAGCTGTTCGAAATCAGAGGCTACAGATACAGCTTTTTCGAATGTAGGGGTGATGTATAGAAAGGTGCTGCCTTTCCGGTAAAATCCGGTTAAAAGAAGGGCAGGGGATGAGCCCACAAATCCCTTAAGGTGTACTTTTCTATTTTTCTGAATTGCTGATGCAAGTTTTTCAGAAGGAACAGCACGGTTTACTGCTGATGTGATGGTTTGAATCATAAAAAAGTTGTTCTCTGATTACGGATGGAAGACCGATGAACGAGTAAAGAAGCGTTCGTTCAGGAAAGCAAGAAGCAAAAAAACAAGGCCACCCAAAAGATAGTTCGGGTAGCGGTCTTCAAAATCCACGTAAATAATTTCATCTATTTCACTACGCTCCAGACGGTCAATTTCCCGATAAATTTCAATCAGTTCTTCGAGATCGGTTGCCCGCCAATACTGCCCGCCGGTTTGTTCAGCAATTTGGATGAGCATCTCTTCATCAATATTTACCTGAACATTTTGATAACGGCGCCCAAAAATCGGGTCATCAACCGGATAGGGGGCAGTGCCACGGGTGCCAATTCCGAGGGTGTAAACTCTAATGCCCATTGTTGCAGCCATTTCTCCGGCGGTTATAGGATCAATCTCCCCCGCATTGTTCATACCATCAGTCAAAAGAATAATAATTCGGCTTTCGGCATCACTGTCTCTAAGCCTGTTGATTGATGTAGCAATTCCCATACCAATTGCAGTGCCATCGCGAACCATTCCGAGGTCAACGGTTTCCAGCATGTTTTGAACAAGGTTGTGATCGAGTGTTGGGGGTACTACGGTAAAACTCTCTCTGGCAAAAACGTTGATCCCGATTCGGTCGGTTATTCGCTGGGCAATAAATTCTGAAGCTACATCTTTTGCGGCAATAAGCCTGTTTGGCTGAATATCCTCTGCCAGCATGGATGATGATATATCGATGCTAATCATGATATCAATACCCTCAGCTGACCGCTCAATTGTAGTGTTTTGAATTTGGGGTCGGGCTAACGCAAGTGTTAAAAGTGTGAAAGCAGCAGCATAAGCGAGAGGTGTTCCCCATACAAGGTATGCCCTGAAATTTCCTGGCAGATTACTTAGCGACACAGCAGATGAGAAGGTGATAGCAGCATTCTTTTTCGAAAAGTAGATCCAGATTTTATAGGCTACAAAAATTGGCAGCAGTATTAAAAACCAAAGAAATTCAGGATTAGCCCAGCTCATAATATTATGCAGTAACCGTTTTTTCTGTGGTTTTATTCTCCGGGGTTATGCCGTGCTGTACTTCGTACTTATACTTCATGTAACGAATCTGATCGCGGTGAACTACCTCGGCGGTGTTTACAAACTCCCTTGCTTTTTCGTAGGCTTTTTTTGCCTGATCGTTGGTTGGCTGAAAATTTGCGAATTTTACAATATCAGCCTCATTTAGTACTGAACGTGTAATGGTTAATATTTCTGATGGAGCAAGTTCTTTCTGTAATTCGAGATTTATTTCGCGGGTAGTCATTTCAAGTGCTTGAAATTTGTACACTTTTTTGATGTAAAGGCGAATGGCGTCACCTATGGCAATATAAAACTGTTCGTAATCTTCTTTAGTTTGCAGTAATGAGATATTGGCGAGTTTAGCCAATGTATTTTTAAGTACCAGCAAGGGGTTTTCAAACGGTTTGGGCGGTGCAGCGGGAATTGGTTCAGGTATAGCAGCCGGCTCACTGTTCTTATGCCTTTGATAGATGTAGTAGATCAATGCCGCTGCGAGAAGTATGAACAGAAGGTAAGGCCACCAAACTCTGGCAAAGTCGAAAATGGGTTTAAACGGCCGGAACTCATCGTCACCCTCAGCCAAAATGGTTTTAAAAAAAAGTGGTACAGGTGTTGTGTAAACGGTGGTGTCGCCCGCAGCTGTTTGCAGCTGAATAGCTTTCCTCCCTATGGTTACATCCTCAACAGCGAAAAACTGCAGCCGGTATACCAGGCTGTCCCTTCGTTCACTAAGCTGGAATCTCTGTCTTGAGATAAGCTCTATATCATCATCAGCTTCAAAAGCTGATGCATACGGATAAGCAACGGAACTGTACTCTCCATCAAAAACAATGGTGAACGTTACAATGTCGCCAACCCGAACGGAATCCTTATCTACATAGGTATGCACCGTTTGTGCAAACCCGTGTGAAGTAAGAAAAAACAGAGTTAAAAAAGAGAAGTATAAACGTGCTTTCAAGCTGATATTTAGCATCAATTTCTAAAAAGTAACCCGCCGTTGGGAGGCAATGAATATACAAAATGCATGAACGAATGTTTATTCACTTTTCTTATAGTTTACAGCATTTTGATTATGATTAAATAATGCTAAACGTTATTTTCACGATAATCATCTACAGTTCAATACTTTTCAAAATAAACCTTTTAGCATGCTTAAAAAACTTATCGGAATAGGTTTGCTTCTCACTCTTTTGATTGTAGCCATCTCAACATTAGGAAAGAGCGAAAAAACCTACCCCGACGAAGAGCCGGTAAATCTTCAAACGCTGAACGAAATTCCGGAACAGCCTCCTCTGGATACATACGGTATGAATGTTAAACTGTATGATGTTACTGAAGATCAAATACGCAGGAACGAGTCTTTATCTTTAATCCTAAACCGGCATGGCGTAGGTCCGGAAACAATACATAACATTCAGCAGGAGGCACGGGGCAAGGTAAATCTTAACCGTATGATTCCGGGGCAGCGATACAGAATTTATAAGAATGATGATGGTACAGCCACTACTTTTGTTTGGCACCGCAGTGCAACAGACTATACAACCTTTTCCTGGGGAGATGACTTACGCATCGAAAACGGCTCTATTCCCGAGCGAGTTTCTGTTGCATCCGTTTCAGGAACCATCAGAAGCTCACTCGCAAATGCAATACAGGCTAAGGGTGTTTCCCAAAGGCTGGTAGTAGAGCTCGCCAACATTTATGCCTGGACAGTTGATTTTTACAGCCTTCGTCAGGGCGACAATTTCAAAGCCATTTATGAAAACAGGCATGTTGAAGATACATATATAGGTATTGGCCGTATAAAAGCTGCTGAATTTGAACATCGCGGTAATGTTAGAAGGGCTTACTATTTTGAGTATGGCGACCAGGCCGGCTACTTCGATGCTGATGGAAACAGTATGCGCCGCACCATGATGAGAGTACCTTTTGAATACAACCCCAGGATTAGCTCTCATTTCTCCCATAACAGGCTTCACCCTATTCTCAATCAAAGAAGGCCTCACTACGGTACAGATTATGCTGCCCCAACAGGCACACCAATTTTGGCTGCCGGTGATGGCGTTGTAACGGAAGCTCAGTACAGAGGTGGTAACGGTAATATTGTGCAGATTCGCCACAACAGTGTGTACAGAACAGCTTACTTACATATGAGCCGCTTTGCTCCGGGCATCAGGCCCGGGGTTACAGTGCAGCAAGGTCAGGTTATCGGTTATGTAGGGCAAACCGGCCTCGCAACCGGACCACATCTTTGCTACAGGCTTTATAAAAATAACACACCAATCAATTCGGTTACGTACGATTTTCCACCATCTGATGGTCTCAGCCCTGAGTATATGGATCAGTTTCTTGTGAGGGTGGAGCGTCTTGATGCAATGCTTGACGAACTTGGCAGTTCTGAAGCCGACAGGCTCGCAATGTATTAGTGAGCCTTAAATTTCTGCTCTCTTACGTGTTTACTGGCTGTAATTCCAATGCATCTACAGACCCTGTGGTAATGTTGCATAAATGAATGTATGCAAGAAATTCTTTAGCAGATTCATTCCTTATTTGCCAAGAGTAGCACGTCATTAGTATTCGTTACTACCGGTAAGCTAAGCTATGCCGGGATTCATTTCTCTGTTTTAATACTGATTCGATGAGCCCGTGCTTTTCATATTAGTTCAATCTTGCACAGATGATCAGAAACGGTTGATTCTTCTCTGGAAGAAATTGATTAGCGGGCGTATGTACGATTTGTTTGTGTACACATCAACAGAATCCATTTTGTTCTTTAAGAAATATTCTTTGAGATAAGCTTTTCGGTTAAGAACATTCTCTCTGTAAGCAGCCCTGATTTTCTTGCTCGACGTATCGAGTATGGTTTGCTCGCCGGTTTCAGGGTCCAGCAGCGGAACTACACCAATATCCGGAAGTTCTTCTTCAAGTTCGTCATTTACAATCAGATTGACCAAGTCATGTTTACGGGCTGTAATTCTGTGTTGTTTCTCAAAATTTTGATCTTGAAAATCAGAAGCCAGGATGATGATAGATCTGCGGTTCAGCAACCGGTTAACGTAAGAGAGTGCATCAGCGATGGAAGTTTGTGATCCTCCCGGTTCTGTAGTGTATAGCTCGCGGATAAGGCGCAATACGTGCGTACGCCCTTTTTTTGGAGGCACCACTTTTTCGATTCGGTCACTGAAAAGTACCAAGCCAACTTTGTCGCCATTTTTAATAGCACTGAAAGCAAGAACTGCACAAATTTCGATAGCGAGTTCCATTTTAGTTTGTGATCTGCTCCCGAAGAAACCACTTGGAGAAATATCTACGCAGAGCATGAGAGTCTGTTCACGTTCTTCCTCAAAAACCTTTACATAAGGTTCCCCATTGCGGGCCGTAACGTTCCAGTCAATCTGCCGTATGTCATCACCAAACGTATATTCCCGTACTTCAGAAAATTCCATTCCACGGCCCTTGAACGCAGACTGATATTCTCCACCAAAAATGTTATTTACCAACCCTTTGGTGCGAATTTCAAGTTTTCTGACTTTTGATAAAATCTCTTTTGCAATCATGGCAAGTGCGTGGAATCAGTCTGAGTTTCTATTGAAGAAGAAGATAACGAATTGAAGCCGTATTTCAGGAATATTTGAATCAATAATTATCCATTGCATCATTCAAACAAGATTAAATAATTAGTATACGGAAAAAGTTGATGGGCAGGGCAGTTTAATTTCTAAATTATTGATTATATTACAAAAATGTAATTCATACAGACGAATCAAAGCAATAAAATGACTTGCCAGACTTAGGAAAACGTTTTAACAGTATATCACTCTGATCATCGGAAAAATCTTACTCTTCGTTACATCTTTTAGCTCTAAGTTTGCTACCTTTACTGCCGAAATTTACCATAAAACAGAAGACAAGAAGATTATGATTATTGGAGTTCCAAAAGAGATTAAAACACATGAGAATCGCGTATCGCTGCAACCGGGAGGTGTGCTTCAGTTAAAACGCAATGGCCACACTGTTCTGGTTGAAAAAGGTGCCGGAAATGGCAGTGGATTTACGGATGAAATATATGTTGAGAGAGGTGCCACCATTGTTGATGATGTAGAAAAACTGTGGCAAGAAGCTGATATGATCATGAAGGTAAAAGAGCCCATTGAAAATGAATATCCGCGGATGCGTGAAGGACAAATCATCTTTACCTATTTCCATTTTGCAGCGAGCGAAGCACTTACCAAAGCAGTGATCGATTCAAAGTGTATTGCTATTGCCTATGAAACCGTTGAGAAAGCTGACAGAAGCCTGCCACTCTTAGTACCTATGAGTGAGGTTGCCGGCCGTATGGCTCCACAGGAGGGAGCCAAGTACCTCGAAAAGGCTACCGGCGGACGCGGAGTACTCATGGGTGGTGTTCCCGGAGTGCCACCTGCAAATGTAATTGTATTGGGAGGTGGCATTGTGGGCGTGAATGCCGCAAAAATTGCCGCCGGTATGGGTGCTAACACCACTATTTTAGACATCAGCATACCAAGACTCAGATATCTGGATGATGTGATGCCTAAAAACGTTCGAACTCTCTTCTCAACAGAAGGAGCAATAAGAAATCTTCTGCCAACAACTGACCTTGTTATTGGTGCAGTGTTAATTCCGGGGGCGAAAGCACCAAACCTTATCACCAGGGATATGCTGAAACTCATGAGGCCAGGCACTGTTATGGTTGATGTTGCCATAGATCAGGGTGGCTGCTTTGAGACATCCAAAGCAACCACTCACGATGACCCTATTTACATTATTGACGATGTGGTGCACTACTGTGTGGCTAACATGCCGGGTGCGGTGCCGTATACATCAACACTTGGTCTTACCAATGCAACGCTGCCTTATGCAGTACAGATTGCCAATAAAGGCTGGAAACAGGCATTGTTAGATGATATGGAGCTTCTTAAAGGCCTGAATATTGCTGACGGAAAAATTGTGTACAAGGATGTTGCCGAAGCATTTGAGATGCCCTACACAGAGATATCAGAAGTGCTTTGATAGTGTATCAAATCATCTGTTTGAACTTCAGAAGGCTGTAAAAACTGGTTGTTGATTTTTTGGTGTTGAACTGCAAGTCTTTTTTAAAGACTGCTGCTTTAATCAACACTGCTTACCCAAATTGCCCGTGTATTTTTCAATCCCTATTCAGGGGTTGAGGATTCCCGGGCTTTTTTTGTCCTGTAAAATAAAACAGCTCTTAGTTTTTTGGCTAAGAGCTGTTTTTGAAATACACCGGCTGAATATCAAACGATCACTTATTCATACTTTACCGTACAGCCGTAGGGAGTGTTTGTTGCTACTTCAACCGGCTCACCATTCAGCAGGCTGGTCATTGCTGCAACAACATAGTTGTGAGCTCCCTCAAGATCACGAGCTCTGGCAGTTGGGCGGTCATCAATGGCACCATTAAACTCTACAATGCCTTCGGGGTTTATAATGTACATGTGCGGGGTTACACGCGCATCGAAAGCTCGGCCCATGGTTCCGTCTACATCAAGTAAGATAGCTGTGGGAGCTGCTCCCTTCTCTTCGGCTGTTCGCAGTGTCTCTTCCGGCTCCATATATCCCTGGGTTCCAGGGGCCGAAGATACCACTGAAAGCCATACAACGCCTTTTTCAGTATATTTTCTTTGGAGTTCCTGCATGTTGTTGCCATCGTAATGCTTGCGGACAAACGGGCAGCCGTGATTTAACCACTCTAAAATTACGAACTGTCCTTCAAAATCGCTGAGGCTGTGCATGTTGCCGTGAGCATCAACAACTGAGAAATCAGGTGCTTGTTGGCCGACTACTGCCCCGGCTCTTTCGCTATCTGATGATGTAAAGTTGAGTAACATCACAGAAGCCGCTATGATCAGAGAGAGAAACGCTGTTTTTTTCATAGATTTGATTTTTTGTTTTAGTTGAAGTTTAAGAATCGGAAAATGTTAATGTCGTTCCACCTGAAACTTTTTCAAGTGCGTCCATTACAATGCCGGGTGTTAAAAGTTCGGGCAAAATCATAGGTTCTTCTAGTGAGGGTGAATAGATAACATAAAGCGGAACGCCATTCCTGCCAAACGATTCTAATGCACGGGTAATCTCGGGATTGCGATTTGTCCAGTCTGCCTTAACCATCACAAAATTAAGATCATTGAATTTATCTTTCACCCTGTCGGAGCTAAAAACAATTCGTTCATTTGCCTTGCAGGTAATACACCATGCCGCAGTAAAATCAATAAAAATATTATTACCTTCATCAATTTTTTGCTGCAGGCCGCTTTCTGAGTATGCTATCCAATCAATTCCGAAACCGTTTGAAGATGAGATTTCGTTTCCGGGTGATTCCGATCCGGCCTGAGGCACGGAGAATAAGAAACCACCTATTATAATAGCGGTTGCAATGGAGCGGCTTACAATCCGGGCAGTTCCTGAAATTTGAACGGCTTTCCATCGGTGCAAAATCCAGATTCCCAAAGACAAAAGAAGTAAACCTACAAGCAAGCGGGTAAGTCCGTCGATACCGGCCTGCTGGCCATACACCCAGATCAGCCAAATTGCTGTGGCAAAGAGTGGAAATGCCATCGCCTGTTTGAATGTCTCCATCCAGGCACCGGGTTTTGGCATGAATTTCATCAAAGCCGGGAAAGATGACAGTAATACATAAGGAGCAGCCATACCCAGGCCAAGAGCAGCAAAAATAATCAGTGACGTAGTTGCAGGCAGTGTAATTGCCACACCTATGGCAGTACCCATAAATGGTGCAGTACAGGGAGTTGCCAATACTGTAGCGAGAATTCCGCTGAAGAAAGAACCCCGCATACCTTCTCCAGTATTGGCCTTTCCCGCAACATTTATCAGTGAATTTCCGATTTCAAAAACTCCCATAAGGCTGAGCCCGAGGGCAAACATTAAAAATGTCATAAAAGCAATGAATGCCGGAGTCTGAAGCTGAAAGCCCCAGCCGAGTTCCTGGCCGCCTGCCCGTAGTCCAATCAAAAGCAGTGCAAGAAACAGAAACGAAAGCAGTACACCTGCACCGAACATGTAGCCATGCAGCCGCACTTTTTTTGGATCGTGCCCTGCCATCTGCATAAAGTTCATCACCTTGATGGATAGTATGGGAAAAACACAAGGCATGAGATTAAGGATCATGCCACCTATGAATGCAAAAACGAGAATCAGCATAAAGCGGGATGAGAGAACCGGCATTGTGGCAACATCCGATGCAGCGACTGATTCCTCACCGGGGGATACGTCAACAATTATTGAGGGGATGGTGCCAGCTTCATCCCAGCCACTGGCGTTGTAAACAAGGCCCCAAAGCCGGTCAATATCACCCGATTTATAGGTAGATTTTTTGAGCTCGATAGTTATGGTATTTCCATCCACGTTAAAAGGCTGAGCAGCGCCATTTTCAATTTCTCCCTCTTCTTTTGCAAAATAGACGATTTCAGAGTAGTCCGGCAACGGAAATTCATCGGTTGAGAGTGTTAATGTGGCTCCGCTTGAATGGATTGTTGCTTCTGCCTTCCAGTAATCAAGCACAACCGGCAGCTGGGTGCGGGTATTGTTGAACAGCGCAAGATTGTCTTCATTATAGATCGGCTCTTCATCCGTAACCAGCAGGGTCAATTCCAAATCGGCATATTCCGGAATGCAGAGCACTTCACAGATCAGCCAGTCAGCTTCGGCCATTAGCGTATACTCTTCGCCGGGTATGAGGTCTTCCGGGGCAGTTGCCTCCATCATAAAGAGTACTGAACCGTAGTAACCGTGGCTTGCCATTCCTGCGGAAACATCAATCCAGAGGGGAGTAGGCCACTCTATGTCACCGATTTGAAAATCCTTATCGTGCACCCATTCCAGCATAAGAGGCATGCCGGAATCTCCCGGATTTCGGTAGTATACGTACCAGCCTTCCCGCAATTCCTGATGAACGCCTATCCAAAAAGTTTGTCCTGGCTGAATGGTTTTCTGTTCGGAAACAAGTTCAGTTACAGCATTTTCGGTAACCACAGGTTGTGCTGCCGTGTTTTGGAAAGGCAAAAAGAAGGTCAACAAGAGAAAAAACAGCAGTAGCCTGGTTTTCATATATATTTACCCTGTGTTAGAAAATTTGTTTTAGTAAAGTAACTCGTATTTATCTCTCCAAAAATTGTAAGTAGTGCGATCGATAAAACGTTCTGTTTTACTTTAAATTTTAAACAAGTTAATCTTGTTTAGTTAAACATTAAAGTATTTGCTGTTAACGGCAAAGATAGCAGATTCATTTAAAATCTTTCAAAGGGCTAAATTTTTTTACAATATCTACTCATGGCCCCATGGTGCGGGGGGCTCGTCAATGTGCTCAGTAAGATCAAATTGTACCATAATGTTCCATTCATCCTGCCAGATTGTACCGTATGTGTAGCGTTCGCCCGGGAAGAATTCTATTCTCCAACCCCTGAATTCGCCATCAGCCTGAGCAGTTCTCTCTTCTGATTGAAACCTCTGGATTTGTGCTGTGCCTTCATTAACCGAGAAGCCGCCGTACATGGTTACCTCATCGTCTGAACCATCGGGCATTCGGTGATCGTGTCGCAGCTCCAGGCCATTTTCGTGAAGTGTAATAATCCAGGTTCGGGATCTGTCCCACTCACCGGTCTCTTCATTTTCGATGTGAAACGGAATTTTCAGTTGATTTTCTGAGCATTCACGAACGTGCATAGCCATCATTTCTGTGCCGGTGAACATATCAACGGTATCGGGCTGTACTAATAACCGGCCGGGATTGGCATCACCGCATTTTTTAGCGAGGGCATTGAAAAACTGAACGTACCCCGGTTCATCCGTAGTTGTTTCGATATCTTCGGAATTGGAGCAGGCTGTGATAAGCAATAAAATGAGTGAGACAGCGAGGATTGATTTGAAAGTCATTGATCTATTTGTGGGGGTTTTGATTTCGGAGCAAATTTTAAAAAGATAAGCCCCAATAGCAAAGAGATGAGGCTGAGCGCGCCAATCCAGTCGCCATGCCGGCTGTAAAAGGTACGCTTCTCGGAATGGTAAATCGTGAACGGGAAGGCCGCTTCTGTCCAGTATTCCGTTTCAACCTGTACTTTGCCATCAGGAGAAATAATTCCTGAGATGCCATTATTCGCCGACCGGGCAATCCACATTCTGTGTTCAATAGCCCTGAGCCTTGCGAATGCAAAGTGCTGGATGTGGCCGTGTGAATCGCCCCACCAACCATCGTTGGTGATGATTGTAAGAAAACCGGCGCCCTCCTGAACAAAACGATTCACCCAATTCGGGAATACAGAGTCGTAGCAGATGAGTGCGGGAGTTTTGGAGTCTGCAACTACAAACTGATCGGTTGTAGTCCCCAGGCCGTATCCCATAATATCACCCCAGTTTATCCAATTGAATATGTCGATTCGCTGGAAAAATTCCACAAAGGGAAACCGTTCAACAATAGGCACTAGCCGGCCTTTGCGGTAGATCTCGGAGGGGTCATCGGGTTGAAGAAAAACAGCTGCGTTGAATACATTATAAAATCGGCCATCTGTGGTTTGGCGGGTAACTGCGGGCCTGTCATCTTCTTCATAGAATTCAAACAAGCCGGAACCGGTAATCAGTTTCGTATCCCAAACGGCAAGTGAGTCTCTAATGCGTTCGAAATACGGGCTGTTGATGGTTAACGATGTATCAAGCGCATTTTCGGGCCAGATTATCACATCCGTATTTTCTGTGCGTGCCTCATCAGAAAGGGTTAGAAGATGATCGAGCAGGGCATTGAGCGAGGGCAGACCGCCGTATCGCTGGTATGAATCGGAATTGGGCTGAACAACAGCAACATTTACGGGATTGCCGGAGTAGCTGCTCAGGTTAATCATGGACAAAACCGAGAATAGCGGGAAGGCAAAAAAGATGGCAATCGCACTGTAAAGATGTTTTTTCGACGGGATATTGAGATAGGCAAATATAAGAGAGGCCGTAAAAACCACCCAAAATGAGATGCCAAGAACCCCGGTATAGGTGATATACTGAATGGCCCCGGTCAGGTTTGCCCATCCGTTACCGAGTGTGAGCCAGGGCCAGGCGAGATCCCAGCGATGGTGCAGATATTCATAACTAACCCAGGCAGTGGCCGCAATGAATGCTGCAAAAATCAGATTTTTTCTGGAAAGAAAGAGCTGCCGCATAATCAAAAGCGGAATAAGCATGATAGCGGCATTGGCAATAATCGCTGCGAGACCACCTGCAACTGTGGCCATCATCAGCCAGTAAGTAGAAAACAGATTCCAGAGAACGAATGCCGGATAGGCGTAAAACATGGTTTGTCGCTTTGTATTACATATTACAGCAAGCCTGAGTAGCAACACAAACGCCGGAATTTGCAGGATGGATGCATTAAACGGCGGGAAGGAGAGCGCCAGCAGAACAGGTGCAGTGAGGGCTAATGCCCATTTATGATCCCAGAATACAAATGATTTCATGAACTGCTTTTGGAGTGATTTTATTCTGAATAATTTTTCCCTGCTACTACTACCACGATTTCGCCCTTTACGGATGGCCTCTGTCTGTAATCAGCAAGTATATCGTTCAATAAGCCGCGATTTATCTCTTCAAACTTTTTTGTGAGTTCACGCGCAACGCATACCCAACGGGCTTCGTCACAAAAATCGTCTAACATTTCTAAAAAACGAACCAGTTTGTGGGGGCTCTCATAAACAACGGTGGTAATTTCTGAATCGGCAATGGCTTTTATACGTGTTTGCCGCCCTTTTTTGGGTGGAAGAAAGCCTTCAAAAGTAAATCTGTCGCTCGGCAAGCCGCTTGCTACAATGGCTGTGGTGATGGCATCGGGACCGGGGATAACCGTAACAGTGTGCCCGTTTTGATGTGCTGCCCTGATGGCAAGAAAACCTGGATCTGAAATACCAGGCATGCCCGCATCACTAATGATGGCCACGCTTTGCCCGCCGTTCAAAATATTGAGAATATGCTCTACCTTGTGATGCTCATTATGTTGGTGAAAAGAAAAAAGCGGCTTGTTTATACCGTAATGCTGCAGCAAAACGGATGAGGTGCGCGTATCTTCACACGCAATGAGGTCTGTCAGGGAGAGGGTTTCAACTGCCCGGTGGGTAATATCACTGAGGTTGCCGATAGGTGTTGCTATGATGTATAAAACCGCCAAATTGGAATGCTTAGAAAGAGGAATTAATTGAAGTTCAATAAAATAGCATGGAAAATAAAGTTTTGCTGTTTCGAGGTACAAAGATAGCAGGAAAACTTGTAGTTTATAATGCTATGGAGCAAAAGAAAAAAAAGTTTACACGTTCTGCTAAATAGATAAGTTCGTCTTAACAAGAAAAGCATCATGACTCTTTTTTAAGAGACTGTTTAAAACCTAAAATCAAAACCATCATCAACGTTATATGAATTTTAAACCAACCGGCATCAATCACATGACCATTCGTGTGAACAGAATAGAGCGATCAAAAGAGTTTTATGGAGAAATTCTTGGATTTGAGCTTATTCGAACCATGGGCCAGAGCATGGCCGTGTATAAAATTGGTAAAGAAGATACCCTGGTTATTGTGGAGGCAGAAACAAGTTACGATCCCAACTCAAGAGATTTCAGGGTAGATCACATCGGTTTTTATCTGAACTCTGCCGATGAGGTGGACGAGATGGCAAAATATTTGCGGGATAAAGAGGTGACAATTCTCAGCGGGCCGGCGAACAGAAAAAAAGGACGCTTTGTTTTTGCTTCTGATCCGGATGGGAATCTGATTGAGTTTTTCTTTGAATCCGAAGATTAATCGATTTAATGAATTGTCAAGAGATCCTGCTTTTGCAAAACGTACGATTGCAGTGAGGAGATCCCTGAAAGACCTAACAGAGTCTATTTTTTAGATCAAATGCGGATGTTTAGGCTGTGGGAGTTTCCGGGTTTGCGGCGCCTTGATTTACGCCGCATCAGTTTTATGAAGGTGCAGTAATTTGGATGTAAGGAAAAAATCAGCGAAAGATTGTCATTTATTACGGAGTGGCATGTTATTTGCTTCTATTAGAAATCAAAATGAATAAACAGAAACTGAAGTTGAAGTAATGAGTGTAAAATCAAAAGAAAAAAAGGCTCAGGCTGAAGAAAAAGAAGACATTAAGCAGCAGGAGCCGGTGGAAAATGAAACGAGCGATCTTGACTCCCTGCTTGAAGAGCAGCAGAAACGTATTGAAGAGCTTAACCAGGAGATTGTAAACATGAAAGATGCCCATCTCAGAAAAGCTGCTGAGATGGATAATATGAGAAAAAGACTGCAGCGCGAGCGTGAACAGATCTACCGTTTTGCCAAGGAAGCAGCTGTTGAGGATTTTCTGCCGGTGAGCGATGACCTCGTACGTACGCTGGACATGATGGAGAAAAACAATCCTGATTCCCCCTATCTGGACGGCATTAAGATGATTCTTAACAAGTTTGATGCTGTTCTCGAAAAAAATGGCGTAAAGCGAATTGATAAAGCAGGTGTGCCGTTTGATGTGAACATCCACGATGCGATGCTTATCCAGAAAGCGGAGGACGACTCCATCGAAAGCGGAACAGTACTGCACGTTGTGGAAAACGGCTACATAATGGGCGAAAAAACCTTGCGCCATGCAAAAGTAATTGTAAGCGAATAAACCAAATTCATGTCTAAACGCGACTACTACGAAGTTTTAGGTGTTGACAAAAACGCCGGCGAAACCGAACTAAAAAAAGCCTACCGAAAACTTGCCATGAAGTATCACCCCGACCGAAACAAAGGGGATGCAAGTGCAGAGAAGAAATTTAAGGAGGCATCCGAAGCGTATGATGTGCTTCGCGATCCTCAAAAAAGGCAGCGGTACGATCAGTATGGCCATGCCGGTGTGAACGGCGGCGGTTTTGGTGGCGGTTCTGATTTTGGCAGTGCTAACTTTGAGGATATCTTCAGTCACTTCAGTGATATTTTTGGAGGAGATTTCTTTGGGGGTGACGCATTCGGGGGCAGATCTCAATCGCGCAGAAGGAGAGGGGCAGGCCAGGCCGGTGCCGACATGAAACTGCGTGTTGAGTTAACTCTTGAAGAGATTGCCGAAGGGGTAGAGAAAACCCTGAAAGTAAAAAAGCAGATTAAATGCGACGCCTGCAGCGGAACCGGCGCCGAAACCGATGCCGATTTTGAAACATGCTCGGCATGTAACGGCATGGGAGAAGTAAGGCAGGTTTCGCGAACCATGTTCGGCCAATTTGTAAATGTACAGCCATGCCACACTTGCCGCGGTGAGGGGAGAATTATTCGCAATAAATGTTCAAAGTGTTCGGGAGAGGGCAGGTATCGAAGCGATGAAAAGATCAAAATTAACATACCTTCAGGTGTTTCTAACGGTAACTATATAACCCTCCGTGGGCAAGGTAATGCCGGGGTACGAGGCGGCACACACGGCGATCTGATTGTACTGATTGAAGAGAAAGAGCATGAAAACTTTGAGCGTGAAGGCAACGATATCTATTACGATCTGCTCATCAGCATACCTGATGCAATTCTTGGTATCGAGGTGGAAGTGCCCACTCTGAAAGGGAAAGCCAAGGTTAAAATTGAACCTGGTACCCAGCCCGGTAAACTGTTGCGCATGCGCGAACGCGGTATTAAAGGGCTGAATAATTCCGGTACGGGTGATCAGTTTATCAAAGTGAACATGTATGTACCGAAAGACCTCACTTCTGAAGAGAGAAAACATGTAGAAGCTTTGCGGGGTGAAGACCACTTTGATCCTGCCAGCGCCAAAAAGCGGGAAAAGAGCTTCTTTTCGAAGATTAAGGATGTTTTTAGCTGATGATCGAACAATCACAGCAATGCTAACAGGCTATAGTTCAGAAATCAAGCGGGCTTTTTACACCGTGACCGCCCCTATTTAGAACATGAAGATAAATTGATGTGGTTTTCAGGCTTTTGTGTCCCAGAAGATCTTGCACAGTTCTTATATCATAACCTTTCTGAAGCAGATGGGTTGCAAATGAATGGCGAAATGTATGCAGTGTTACATGCTTGTTGATGCCGAGTGACTGAACAACGTTGTTTACTTCCCTGCGTATTTCTGAAGAGTCGATATGATACCGGAAAAAGAGACCGGTTTTCGGGTCTTTACGGCGCTTCTTTGAAGGAAACAGATATTGCCAGTGAAATTGCTTATTTGCATTAGGATACTTTATGTGAAGAGCTTTAGGGAGTATAGCATGGCCAAACCCTTTTTCGAGATCAGCTTGATGCAGATGTTTAACTTTTAAGATGTGGTTTTTCAGATCAGGCAAAAGAGATTCCGGAAGCATGGTTATTCTGTCTGTGTTGCCCTTTGCACGCCGAATGGTAAGTTGTTTGTATGAAAAGTCGATATCAGCAATTCTTATTCTCAAAGCTTCTGATGTTCTCAGACCGGAGCCATAAAAAAGACTTACAATCAGCCGGGTTTTACCTTGTAATTTACTCAGGATAAGTTTCACCTCTTTATCGTTGAGTACAACCGGGAGCCTTTTTGGTTTCTTAGCCCTTTTTAAAGTCTTAAGTTCGTTAATTGGTTTTTTGATGATATGTTCATATAAAAAAACCAAGGCGCATAAAGCCTGATTTTGTGTTGATGCTGCAACATTTCTGTTTTCTGCAAGATAATTCAGAAACATTACAACATGTTTACCATCCAGTTTTTCCGGGTGGGTAAGGTTATGAAAACGAATATACCGAACAATCCAGCTGCAGTACGATTTTTCGGTATTATAGCTGTAGTTTCTTCTCCTTATTTCAGATCGAACGCTATCCAGTAATTTACTTTTAGCCATGGTTCTTGTTTGTTCTGATTTCTTTACTGTATGAACCGAAAATGGCAAAAACCTTACACCAAATAATATTTTTATTCGGAGTTATTATTCGGAAAATTTATTCGGTAAAAATGAGATGTATGAAGAAAAGAACCTACTATGTAGTTGCCATTATTAGAGATTGGAGTTATACTAAATAAATAATTATACCTTAAATTTTGCGGGTATAATTATATGTTA
>REDS01000131.1 GCA_007693395.1 Balneolaceae bacterium
TGTTTGAAGACATTGTACTTGAATTTCAGCAACGCCTTAAGAAGAAATTACAAGAAGTAAGGGACAATGATTTAGGCATTGATTATTCAGTTAATTAAAGATAAAAATATATGCCAGATTATAGGATTTTTTATTCGTTGAGTAAAAATCATTACAGACTCATTTTTTCGCTTATCACAGGTTTTTTAATGCTTATTACAAACAGCAATAATGTAGTTTTTAATGAAAGTAAACAAATATCTACAGTTTACTATGATGCTTCTGATTTTAAATTAATCGGGAAGCTTTCTGGAGCAGATGGTTATTCAAGATTACCAGCAGAAGCTGAGAAAGAGGTAAGAGAACCAGTTTGGAATTTATCTCAACATACAGCGGGGTTATCCGTTCGGTTTACTTCCAATTCAACATCCATAAAATTGCGATGGACGTTAAAGAGCAATCCGTACAGATCAAATATGAACCCCATCGCCTCAAAAGGATTTGACGTTTACTCGTTCAATAACGGGAAATGGCAATTTATGGGTGAAGCAAGGCCGCAAAACTCCATTGAAAATGAGGCAACAATTATTCATGGGATGGAGCAAACCGAGAGAGAGTACCTGTTAAACTTTCCATTGTATGATGGTGTGATTTCAGTAGAAATTGGAATCGATCAGAACGCTTATATCGAGAAACCGGCCAGGCATATCATTTATACAACTAATCCTATCGTTTTTTATGGTACAAGTATTACACAAGGAGCTTCTGCTTCCAGGCCCGGGCTAACATATCCTGCCCGTATACAAAGGGCATTGAACAAAGAAGTGATCAATTTGGGATTTAGTGGAAATTGTAAATTTGAAAAAGAGGTCGCCCGGTATTTTATGGAATCAAATCCGAGCATTATTATACTGGACTGTACCCCAAATTCGCCGCCTGCCACGATTAGAAATAATCTTCCTGTGCTTATAGAATTTATCCGTTCTGAAAATGATACAGTTCCTATTATTTTTGTGGAGAGTATCATGCGGGACGATACTTATTTTAAAAAAAATGTAGGATCTGCTTTCGGAACCATGAATTACATCAACGAACAAAACCAGGCTTTAAAGGAAATCTATGTTTCAAGTTCTAACAATATTGAACAGTTGTATTATATCAGCAGTGAAGATCTCATAGGTAGCGACAATGAAGCCACCGTAGATGGAACCCACTTTAATGATGTTGGACATTTCAGGGCTTATCAGCAGTTCAAGTTTAAAATTGAAAGAATAATAAGCCGTTAACAATTGGTAAAAAATCAAGTGTTTGAAGACATTGTACTTGAATTTCAGCAACGCCTTAAGAAGAAATTACAAGAAGTAAGGGACAATGATTTAGGCATTGATTATTCAGAAAACTAATAAATAGGTAAACATGCAAATTTTAGGAATGTTGTTGTTTATTGTAAAACCTATGTTCGATTAATAATGTGTCGAATGTAATCAATGCAAATCCCCTTCATTTCAAGGAGGGCTCATTTTTGATTGCAAAGTGAAACGCAATAATACACATTTTATAATCGAACTCAGTTTAAATAGTGTATTTAACACATTTTTCATGCTCGTTTCAAGTATTAAAAAAAATCAATGAACTAATCAAAACCTATAATAGATATAAATATGAGTTCTAATAAAAATTCTCGAAAATCCTTTCTGAAAAAAATCGGAGCTGCATCTTTGGCCGTTACCGGTGCGCCGTTTTTGACAGGGATGGGTAAACACAATACAGAAATAATCAATTTGCAGCCCCGCCGCAGAACAGCCTATTCCAGTAACGACCGCATCCAAATAGCATTGATAGGAGCCGGATGGATGGGACAAGTAAATGCACAAGTTGCCGGTCGATACGATGGCGCAGAGATTGTGGCTGCTTGTGATTTATATGATGCTCGATTGGATCGTTGTAAAGAGCTCTTTGGCGACCATATTTTTACAACAAGGGATTACAGAGAATGTATTGAAAGAGATGATGTAGATGCCGTAATTGTCGCCACTTCTGATCACTGGCACGATAGAATTACTATTGATGCTTTACATGCCGGCAAAGCAGTGTATTGTGAAAAACCTATGATGCATAAAATTGATGAAGGGCACGCTATGATACGGGCGGAAAAAGATTCCGGAATTCCTCTGATTATTGGCAGTCAAAACACAAGTTCTTTGTCACAACAAAAAGCAGTTGAGCTATATAAAGAGGGAGCAATCGGCGAACTGAATTTTGCGGAAGCATACATCGACCGGTTTTCTCATATGGGAGCATGGCAGTATTCCATTCCCCCAAGTGCTTCACCAGAAAATATTGACTGGGATACCTACCTAAAGGATAATGCTAAAATCCCGTTCGACGCAAAACGGTTCTTCAGATATCGAAATTACAAAGACTACGGTACCGGAATTCCGGGTGATCTGTTTGTGCACCTGTTTTCGGAGCTGCACAATATTACAGGTTCAACGGGGCCGAATAAAATAGTGGCAATGGGCGGCCTGCGATTCTGGGATGATGGACGGGATGTTCCTGATATTATGCTTGGAATGTTTGAGTACCCTGAAACGAAAGCACATCCAGCATTTAACCTCTCGCTGCGGAGTAATTTTACGGACGGATCTGGTGGTGGAAGCCATGTTCGTTTGGTAGGCTCGGAGGGCGAAATGGTTTTAGCAGGAGGTACCATTATTTTAAGGCAATCGAAACTACCAGAACGGCCCGGAATGAGTATTGGTGACTTTGGTGAAAAGGTACGAATGGAATACGAAGAGTATTATAACAAAAAATATCCGGAGCCGAATGACAAAATCATTGAACCAAGTGAATTTGAATATCGTACGCCCGAAGGTTTTAACAGCCGGTACGAACATTTTCTGAATTTCTATGATGCCATCAGAAATGGAACAAAACTGCTCCAGGATGGCACTTTCGGCATGCGAGCAGCTGCTCCGGCACTCGCCTGTAACCTCAGCCATGAAAAAGGTGAGATAATTCACTGGGATCCGGAATCAATGGCCATTCTTTAATTGAAGTTCAAGATAGATTAATAATTGAGTAACCTTTATTTAAATAAATAGATTTATGAAGAATCAAATAAAAAAGTATGTTTTGTTAAGTTATTTAGCATTAATTGTTTCGATGTATATTACTGGTTGTAGTACGGAGGAAGTATCGGAAGTACCACCAAACATCATTTTTATATTTACCGATGATCATGCAAGCCACGCCGTCAGTGCCTACGGATCGGATATAATTCAAACACCAAATATTGACCGGCTGGCCAATGAAGGAGTAATCTTTCATAATGCATTTGTAACGAATTCCATCTGTGCACCGAGCCGGGGGGTACTTTTAACTGGAAAACACAGCCACATCAATGGCCAGCTTACCAACGCCCAGGAATTTGATGGCACTCAGATGACCTATCCGCAGGTACTGCAGCAGTCCGGATACCAGACGGCTATGATCGGGAAGTGGCATCTTCAAAGTGACCCGACCGGGTACGATCACTGGGAAATTTTGCCGGGACAGGGACACTACTACAATCCGGAATTTATCACACCGGAAGGAACCAATCATTATGAAGGCTACGTAACCGACATTATTACCGACAAAGTGATCGACTGGATCGAAAACAATCGTGAGAGTGAACAGCCATTCATGGTCAACTATCACCATAAAGCTCCGCACCGAAACTGGAAACCGGCACCGGAACACCTTGGCATGTTTGATGATATTGATATTCCAGAACCAGAAACCCTGTTTGCCAACTGGTCTGGTGAACTCGATGACGGGCAGGATCATGAAGATTTTCCCCCTGGAGAATGGGCAGGGAGAACCTCAGCAGTGCAAACCCAGGAAATGACCCTGATGAATCACTTTGATGAGGCATGGGATCTTAAATTTCCACCCGACAGTGTTCAAGATGCGCGGCACGCAAATTTGTGGAGCAACAGATATGAACGGTTAACAGATGAGCAGCGTGAACAATGGGATGCATATTACGACGCTTATTATGAAGAGTATAAAGATAAAAACCTCCAGGGAAGAGATCGTCTGAGCTGGATCTATCAGCGGTATATTAAAGATTATCTTTCCACGATTGTTTCGGTAGATAATAATCTCGGCAGGCTTCTTGACTATTTGGAAGAAACCGGGCTTGCCGAAAATACGATCGTGGTCTATACATCCGATCAGGGTTTTTATTTGGGAGATCATGGCTGGTACGATAAACGCTGGATGTATGAAGAGTCGCTGCATATTCCCCTGGTAATGAGATGGCCTGCAGGTATTGAAGCCGGAACTCAGAGCAGGGAACTGGTTCAGAATCTCGATTTTGCACCCACATTGATTGATCTGGCTGGAGAGCCGGTGCCCGAAGATGTACAGGGCCGGAGCCTGGTTCCGCTCATGAAAGATCAAACTCCGGATGACTGGAGAAGTTCGATCTACTATCACTATTATGAATATCCCGGAGAGCACGCTGTACCGAGGCATTATGGTGTGCGTACTGACCGGTATAAGCTAATTCACTATTACCAAGTTGGAGAGTGGGAACTGTTTGATCTGGAAGCTGATCGGGGAGAAATGCAAAGCGTTTATGATGATCCTGATTATGAAGAGGTCAAACAAGAATTGAAAGAGGAACTGGATCGCCTTCGTGAGAAGTACAATGTACCGGAGGAAGATCCAATTTAAGAACAACAACTTTAATTCAATATTTCTAAATGGGAAAAACACTTCTACTTCTGATACTTATACTTACATTTTTATTTTCTGATGTTTTTTCTCAAAGTGATACCAGGCCAAATATTATTATCATTTTAGCGGATGATATGGGGTATGGTGATGTATCCTCCTATAATGAGGATTCAGCCTTTGAAACCCCTCACATCGATAGACTGGCGGAAAATGGAGTCAAATTTACCCAGGCCTATACATCATCTGCTGTTTGTACCCCAACCCGGTACGGCCTATTGACAGGCAGGTACAATTGGCGGTCCACACTGAAAGGGGGGGTAACCTGGGGGTTTTCTGAGCCACTGATTTCTGAAGAGCGGCTTACCGTTGGTGAAATGCTTCAAGAGAGGGATTATCATACAGCTTTTATAGGAAAGTGGCATCTGGGCTGGGATTGGGAATTTATTGGGAATCCGCCTGAGGATCTTGATGGTCCAAACGTTCGGCCGGATGTGGATTATAGCCAGCCTATTAAAAATGGCCCGAATGATCGGGGGTTTAGTTATTCCTACGGATTTTCCGCATCGCTTGATATGTCACCATATGTTTATGTGGAAGACAATATGCCTACTGCTATTCCCACAGAAACCACTGCAAATTACGATCAAAAGGGCTTCTGGAGGAAGGGTCTTACCAGCCCTGATTTTGTTCATGTGGAAGTACTGCCTCATTTAACTGATCAATCGGTTCAATATATCCACCAGCAGGCCGATTCCGACCAGCCTTTCTTTTTGTATTATGCCTTGCCAGCACCTCATACACCTATTCTCCCAATAACGGAATTTATGGGTAAAAGTAATTCCAACATGTATGGGGATTTTGTACTGCAGGTTGATGATGTGGTGGGGCAGATTACAGAGGCTCTGAAACAGAATAATATTCTGGAGGATACGATCATTATTTTTACAGCCGATAATGGGGCTTCTCCAGAATCTGATTACCCTGAACTTGCCAGAGCAGGCCATAACCCGAGTTATATCTTTCGCGGACACAAAGCCGATATTTTTGAAGGTGGCCTCAGGGTGCCTTTTGTTGTAAGCTGGCCGTCCGGGATAACCAATTCGTTTGTAACGGATGAAACGATCAGCACTGTGGATTTTATGGCAACCTTTGCTGATTTGGCCGGTGCATCACTACCGGACAACACTGCAGAAGACAGTTACAGCTTTTTGCCGGTGTTGCTGCAGTCTGATTACGATAAACCACTTCGGGAGGCAACAGTTCTGCATTCAATTAATGGACGCTTTGCGATTGTTAAAGATGAATGGAAATTGATCTTATGGCCGGGTTCAGGAGGGTGGAGTTCCCCAAATACAGCAGAAGAAATGGAGGGCCTGCCGCGATTTCAGTTATACAATTTGGAGAAAGATCCATCTGAAAAAGATAACCTGTATCACTCATACCCCGAGATAGTGGAAGAGCTTAAATCACTGCTGGAGAGTTATATCAATAATGGAAGAAGCACACCGGGAGAGCCTCAAAAGAATGACGGCCCTGAAAGGTGGGGGCAATTGGAATGGATGGAAAATTAGCATCAAATTGAACCAAAAACTTTAGTACATGAATCATTTAAACTTACTTCCGTTAATCAGCGGTTTACTCCTCCTTTTTAAAAAAATCTCTGCTTATGCAACGGTACTCCTGCTTGTAATAATCCTGGCAGTTGATCTTGTTGATGCGCAGCATAATCAATCACCACCAAATATTATCATTCTATTTACTGATGATCAGGGAACACTGGACGTAAATGTGTATGGTTCAAAAGATTTGCACACCCCACATATGGATGCTCTCGCTGAAAGGGGTGTGAAGTTCACCCAGTTTTATGCTGCAGCGGCAATGTGCACACCTTCCAGGGCAGGTTTAATGACAGGTAAATACCCAATTCGAACAGGATTGCCCAGAAATGCGGAGTCACATCCTACTCAATTTGGCCAGGGACCGAGTTTATCCGAAGATCAGGTCACAATTGCTGATATGCTCAAACAGGCCGGATACAGAACAGCACAAATTGGCAAATGGCACCTGGGAACGAGCCCCGGCCCCAATGGCCAGGGGTTTGATTACAGTTTCGGGTTTTTAGGCGGAGTAGTAGATCAATGGTCTCATTTTAATTATGGGCAGGGCCCTTGGGGAACTCCGCCCCGGTGGCACGATCTTCAGCGAAATGGAGAAGAGATATGGGAAGCGGGCAATCACATTGGTGATTTAATTGTGCGGGAAGCAAAAATGATTATGGAAGAAGAAAATGACCAGCCTTTCTTTCTATATCTCGCTTTTGGGTTACCTCATTATCCGCTGCAACCCTATAATCACTATATGGAACACTATAAAGACCTCGAAGAGCCAAGGCGGTCTTATGCTGCTGCTGTATCAACAACTGACGAACAGATCGGGCGTATTGTGGCAAAAGTTGATGAACTGGGTATCCGGGATAATACCTTGATTATTTTTCAGTCAGATCACGGCCATTCAACAGAAGCTCGGGCTGGTTATGGTGGTGGCTATGCCGGTGACTATCGGGGAGCCAAGTTTAGTTTTTTTGAAGGCGGAATTCGAGTGCCGGCTATTGCGTCTTTGCCCGGTACACTACCGGAAGGAGTTGTTCGGGATCAAATGGCTCACGGTATTGATTGGTTTCCGACGATTGCAGATATAGCCAGTGCAAATCTCATAAATGATGATATTGACGGGAAAAGTTTACTGCCGGTCATGATGTCTGATCATGAAGGCACGCCTCATGAGTTTGTGCATTGGTCGGTGGGAGATAGAGACGGAGATCAATGGGCGGTTCGCCAGGGGCCCTGGAAATTGATTGGCAATCCGATTGATACAAGTGATAAAGGAGAACTGGGTGAAGACGACCGGCTGTTTTTATCGAATTTGGATAAAGATATTACGGAAATGACAAACTTCGCGGCTCAATATCCAGAGGTTGTGGAAAGGCTTAAAAAACTACATAAACAGGTAATGGAGAGCAGCAATCAAAATTAAAACATTTCAAACACCACTAACTAATCTGATAATGAATTTGATAATGAAAACACTGCTCCAGCACACTTTCATCGTAATATTAACTGTCTCAACAGCCTTCTTTATATTTTTTACATCTCTAGCTCGAAACAGTGATCAAACAAAACCCAATATCATTATCATTTTTACTGATGACCAGGGATATGGTGATTTAGCCTCTTATGGAAATACCGAATTAAATACTCCACATACAGATCGGATGGCTGAAGAAGGAATGAGATTTACCGATTTCTATGTAGCTGCAGGAGTATGTACACCCTCACGTGCGGCGTTACTAACAGGCAGTTATCCTAAAAGAGTTGGGCTGGCACACCGGGTACTTTTCCCATATTCCGATACAGGACTGAACACTGATGAGATTACGATTGCTGATATGTTGAAAGACAAAGGTTATGCTACTGCAATAATTGGGAAGTGGCACCTGGGGCATCACACTCCGTTTCTGCCCACCCGTCAGGGTTTTGATTACTATTTTGGGATACCTTATTCAAACGATATGGCGCATCTCAATTACCAAATAGCTGATGATTTTCTTGTTGGACCCCTCCCGCTTTTCCGAAATGAGCATGTTATTGAAACCGACCCGGATCAACGATTTCTGACAAGCAGATTCACTGAGGAAGCAGTAAATTTTATCACTACTCACAAAGACGAGCCGTTTTTCGTTTATCTGCCACATGTCATGCCTCATGTACCAATAGCAAGTTCTTATCACTTTACTGGTAAATCTGAATATGGCTTATACGGTGATACTATTGAGGAAATTGACTGGAGTGTTGGCCGCATTCTGGATCATGTGGAAAATCTGGGCCTTGATGACAATACGATAGTGATATTTACTTCAGATAACGGAGCACAAGTATGGGAAGGTGAAGGTGGCTGGGTTTGGACACCGGATCGAATTGGACGACCTACCCGGGGTGAGATTACTTATCAGCATGGTTCAAATGGTCCGCTGCGAGGAGCAAAAAATTCAACATGGGAAGGAGGAATGCGAGTCCCGTTTATAATTCGCTGGCCTGGTCAAATTCCTGCGGGAAGTGTTTCGAATGAATTGACAACGGCAATGGACTTATTTCCAACAATTGCAAGGATTGTGGGTGCTGAACTTCCAGATGACAGAATCATAGACGGTCATGACATATGGCCTATTTTGTCCGGTGAAACGAATGCGCAAAGTCCTTATGAAGCATTTTACTACTACAGGGACGATCGATTACAAGCAGTGCGTAGTGGTAAATGGAAATTGCATATATATAGGCCAGGTGAAGGCCGGACACAGATATTATATGATTTAGAAGCCGATATCGGGGAAACAACTGATGTTTCAGAGCAGAATCCTGATGTTGTAAATCGTCTTGAGGAGTTGGCCGAAAAGGCACGTGAAGACATGGGAGATGATGTCACAGGCCATGAAGGCAATAATCTCCGGCCGATTGGTACACTAAAATAAAAATCTATTAAATAGATCAATTAACTAACTTGAAAATGAATTTAAACATGAAAACACTGTTCCAGTACACCCTCATCGTAATATTAACTTTTTCAACAGCCTTCTTTATTCTTTCAACTGAGGGATACTCCCAAAATACCGGACTAACTCCTCAAACAACCGATGGTTTTGAAACCGGCGACTGGCAAAACTTTCGGCCCCACTACATTGGGGATTCCAATGAATTTATCCGGCCAAACTTTTCCATCAACAATACAGATCCGATTTCCGGGAATTATTCACTTCAGTGGCAGGGAGATGAGGAAGAACACGAATGGATTAAAGTGAGCAACGCATTTTATATGGAGCTGCCTGCAAAGGTGAGTATCGATTTTCGGGTGAAAGCTGACGATACCGACTGGTCGATAGGGCTGCGGCTGCTGGAAACCTATGACCGTTTTGCCGGTGTTCGTTTCAGCCCGCGCGGCAACGGGCGTTTTCATCTTTCGCTTGAGGATCTGAGCGGTTCAGCATCCGG
Organism: Balneolaceae bacterium; assembly: GCA_007693395.1. Taxonomy (GTDB): domain Bacteria; phylum Bacteroidota; class Rhodothermia; order Balneolales; family Balneolaceae; genus Rhodohalobacter. The sequence goes on from REDS01000131.1 coordinate 9,750, forward strand.
GGTGCGTGCGGAAAGTGGTGGCGTTTACCGGCTGACGCTCCAGCGATTTGACGATGATGATATCCGGGCAACTCTCATTGATGTACATACAGGACAGGTGATAACCAAACTCAACGGGCTGAGCAGTGTGACACCCGAGGCACTTGGCATTTATGTGTATACCGGCGCCGGCAGTGAAACGGTCATTGATTTTGATAATATTACAGTTGAGTCTGCCCCATACCGTTTACGCTCAGGCGAATGGACACGTTCTCCCCACTTCGTTATACTGCCCCAGCTTCCCGATGTGGCTGAAGACCAGGGCAACTGGGTGGGAGCCCAGAGCACCATTAAAAAAGATGACGAATATTTGATGTGGTACCGCAGGCGAGATAATATCGATCGCGGCAAAGGGTATGGCTTTGCCAGAAGTGAAGATGGGCTGCACTGGGAGAAGTACGAAAACAACCCCATTTTTACCTATGATGACGAACAATTTTACAGTGCCGAAAAAATTCATGTTCTCTTCGTGGATGGCCTCTACAGGGCATGGTATGCTGTAAATTCTCCGGGAACCTGGTACACGGCCTACGCTACCAGCGAAGATGGGATAAACTGGGAGAAACATGGATTGGTTCTGGATGACACCTACACCAAAGATGTAGATGTGGTGTATCATGAAGGGTTGTATTATTTGTACTCGATCAAAGATAACGTCAGTCTTGGTGTTTACACCTCTGCCGATGCGATGGATTGGGAGCATCACAATACAATTCCGTTGGGTGTGCACCGCCATGTGGCTGCTACCTATGTGAAGAAAACCGGTGAATTTCACTTGTATGCTACAGGTGGTTTTGCAGGAGTGAGCAAGGCAGTTTCAAAAGACGGGATACATTTTGGCCCATTTAGAAAAGTGATGGATGCATCGAAGGTTGGATTGGATGACTGGGCCGATGCCGGAGTAACTTACCTCTCTTTTTTGACCGATGAGCATGGAAAAATAGACGATGACCGTCAGATGCCCATCTACTACCAGGCGCGTAACACCTGGGATAACAATATTCCCGGCTGGTTGTTTCACGGCAGTGAACGTGTGGTGCTTGCCGGGCATTACGATGGAATATTTTTGGGAATACCTACTACGGTATTGCCCGATGGCACTTATGAGTATCACCGTTTTCCGTTTGAGGTTCCAAGAGCGGAAGGCCTTGAGATTTTTTCATCCAGGGAAACCGAGGTGAGGCTCGATAACTGGGAAACAGATTCATTGATAATGTACGAGGGCAGCCTCACAGCTCCTGAGGCCGGCAGAGGACATTCTGGTGAAGTAAACACCCAGGTGCAATGGGAATTGACGAATCTGTCACCCGGAGAGGAAATTGAACTTATACTCAATGGAGAGGCTGTTTCCCGTAAGCAGGCAGACAACAACGGAATGCTGGTGTTTACTGAAGTTGTCAATGGAAATGATGGTCCGGTCACATTCAGAATGCAAAAGGTTTCAGAATAACATATATAATCAACGGTGGTTTTATTCACCGGTTCTCTGGGCCGAAAAGAATAGAAAACTGAAATTAAATAGAAACCCCGATGGCTCTGCTTCGGGGTAATTCTTGATGTTCCCATAAAAACTTGAAGTTGAAAACGCAGAAACTCAATGCTTAAATCCATTCAAACTTTTTCAATAAAATATTGTTATGATTAATAAAAAAGAGAGTTCTATAAAATTTATCTTAATGATATCTGCCTGGTTTAAGTCAAACAGCTATCAATTTATTTTGAAATGGGTTGTTGGTTTAATGATAGCTTTCCCCATTGTTTTTCTGCCGTTTATTACTGAATCAGATGATGTAATCTCACCTGATGAAGAAGTCGTTTGGTGGGTAGCAGGTGACACACATGTAGGCCATCATTCTGAACCGGCTTTGGGCCAGCATCTTGCAACGGCTGTAGCTGACGTAAATAATCTCGATGTAGCTGACTATGCCATAATTTTGGGTGATTTAGTTGAAGATAGTTATGAGTTTACTACTCCATTTATCCAGGAAATGAATAAACTGAATATCGGTTGGACGTATGTTCTTGGGAATCATGATTTCGATTCAGATACATATGAACCGGTATTGCCGGTTCATTTTTCTGCCCGAACAGTTAGTGGTATCCGTTTTATATTCCTTTCTGATGAATTGACCGGGTATGAAGATAGAGATTTAATAATGGGGCAAGATCAAAGTAAATGGTTTTGGGAAGAACTGGAGGCTAACAGAGATAAGCCTGTTTTTATATTTACCCATCAACCGCATCCTGAATTTGGAGAGTGGCCTGCATTAAAAGAAAAACTTGGTGATTATAATATTGCGGCCTGGGTTAGTGCTCATAAACACAACTGGAATATGGAAAAATATACAGACTACGGTTTCACTCAGGTCAATATTCATTCAGTTGGGGGTGTAAATGATGATTATTTAAGTACATTTCTTAAAATGGAACGGACAGGAGATAAAGTAACAGCTACAGTCACTTATAGAAATCACGAAACTCAAAAATGGATTGAAGTTGATGGTGAAAAGGAATTCATTTTTTCGATTGAGCTATGAACTATGTGGTTCTACGGAATTGTTGTGAAAAAATTAATATGAGGGCGCCTACAGTCCCCTCTCGAGAGGCTGTGAAAAAATACTCAATCAAAGATAATGACCATTAAATATTGCCATGAAGACACAAAGCCACGAAAGTACACGAAGTACAACGTAATCAATATACTACCCTTCGTGCATGCGCACCGGAGTGCTTCTGCACGCAGGTGTGTCCTCGTGACCAAATAAAAAGAGTGTTTTAAAGGCTTGTATTTTTATTCTCTCACAACCTCTCGAGAGGGGATTTCAGTTAGCACAAAAATAACTACCCATAAGTGCCAACTTTGTATTGTATACCTTTTTATAAGTCATTTTAAACGGAAGTTCTAAGCAATAAAATATATTAAGCACATATAAAACAAGGGGTTGTTTT
>REDS01000079.1 GCA_007693395.1 Balneolaceae bacterium
ATACCGTCATTTGATGATTCATGAACTTTTATCAAGAAATGAAAGTGATTTTCTAAGAGGCAGTATGAGTATGTAGAAATATGATCGATAGTATATTTTTGATACTTCTTGAGAAAAAACAGAAAGTTTTCTCTGCTCTCGAATAATCTTTCATTTCCCACGGCTCGGTTATAAATATGGTAAAATTTCCCGGGTTCAAATGGTTTTCCATATTTTGGGTAGCTATTCATATCTCTTGTTGATTACGAATCAGATCAAATATTCAGACGAAAATCTAAGTAATCTCATCAAATCAGACATGGTATTTCTACAATTTGCTACAAAATCATGTTCAGTGATTGAGGTTGATGTGGTTTTAGTAAGGTGATGTGTTTCGAGAAATACCATGTCTTTTTGGGGTGCTTAATCAGCTTTTAAAATGATATCTCCCGGAGTGATACTGGGCTTAAACTGTTCACCAAAACCAGCCGGGTTGGGTTCATACTCACCGATGATTTCGGCGTCCAATCCATCTTCCGGAATTTCATCTTCGAGGCCGAGAGCCCAGAAGATCCCCTGAAGGGATAGTTGACGCATATTTTCATCAAAAAAATCATAAGGATGGCCAAGAGTAGTGAAAAACACACGACTTGTTCCGTGTTCTCCCTCGTAGTAGTGAACCCATGCAACGGTATGGGGATTATCAAAATAATCACCTCCGGGTTCAGCTCCTTCTACCGCGCGTCCGTACAGCAACGGCTCCACATCATCTAAAAGGGTAGTTGCATGGTAGAGCCAGCTACGTACGTGAAAAGGTTCAATGCCGCGAAGAACAGGGTGAGCTTCTGATCCATCATGAATGAACACATCTGTTGAATTCTGCCCACCGTGATGGCTGATCCACGGCAAACCGAATACGTGCTGCGGCCACTCAAAATCAAGATGGTGATTTGGGTGATCTTCTCCATAGCTAAAGGCATGTGTTGCTGTGCGAAAACCTGCCATTGGTCTGCCCGATTCGGCAAAATCAAGAATGTATTGAAGCTGACCTACAGGGAGATTCCGGAATCGGGTGTACATTACCACCATATCAGCATCTTCCAAAACATCCAGCCCTTCGATGTTATCCTGCCGGTTTGGGTCAATAATGCCCTTACTCAATGCAAATGCAACGGTTACCCGAAATCCGTAGCGGTTAGCAAGAATCCGGGCAAGCATAGGCATACTCTCTTCGGATCGATACTCTTCATCACCCGTTACAAAAACGATGTGAGGAGCATCCTCATTTGGAAAATAGAAACTGGTTACAGGATCATCAGATGCTTCACTTGTACAGGCAAAAATAATGAAAGATAAAAACGCAATGTATTTAATCATCGTAAAATATGGTTGAATTTTAGCACTATGATGTTACTCTAACACTTCCATAACGCCCCGCATCAGCTCACCATGCCCCGGGAATGTGCAGATAAACTGATACCTGCCGGGAGCGGATGGAGCCGTAAATTCGAGGAGTTCATGTTCATTATGCCGAAGCAAGCGGCTGGCAATTAAAATATCAGGGCTATCGGGTACAAATTGAAGTTCAAAACCCTGCCCGCCCAGATCAATAGCCATCTGATAGACCTCGTCAGCCTTGCCCGGTTTGGTAAAAAGGATATTGTGCGGCATGAAATCGGGGTTATCAAATGTAAGGCGAACGGGCTGATTGCTGCGAACGGTGAAACGCGCCACATCAAAACGCATCTGCTCTATAATTGCTCTGATTGTAAACTCCGCAATATCGTCATCGGTAAAATCGAGCTCCATCCCGGCGCGGTCGAAAGAATCGGCCAAAGGTATATCGGGGTCTGCATGGTGATGAACCGCTATCAAAGCAGGGTCGCGTTCATTCCAGAACCACTCCACCCGCTCTGCGGCAATACGCGCATTCTCCTCCGGCGAATTGAGCAGATGATGCAGCAGTTCATGATTTTGCACATTATGCTGCTGATGCACCCATAGCGCCTCGAGCAGGGCGTGTGCATCATCATAATTGTGCGGATCAAATTGATCTGTCCATATCCGAACAGCAGAAATCACATCATCCGTATTTCGTCCGCTCAACTCTACACGAACCCTGTGGCGAATGCTGTTATCGGGGTGGGTTAGCAAATCCAGTAAGTTTTCAATCGGTTCATTGTAGATTGCAACGGGTTCAAGCAGGGGGCGGTTTTTAGCCGTGATTCTGAAAATTCGCCCGTGTGTGTGATCTCTCATCGGGTCGCGGAGATTGTGCTGCATATGGCCAATGATGGCGTTGTGCCAGTCGCTGATATAAAGGGCACCATCATTCCCAACAACTCCGTGAGTTGGCCGAAAGTTGGAGTCTGTGGAATAGAACAGGTCTGGAAGCTCTTCACCCCAAACCATGCCGTCATTATAGGTTAACTCATACCTTTTGGCACCGAGGAACCCAATTACATTATAGATTAAAAAATTGTCTCTGAACTTTTCAGGGAAATGGCTTGTGGAAAGAACCTGATTTCCCGGAACAGGGCGCACGGTATGATCGAGAAGCGGACGTTTTTCAAAACGGTCTCCATCAAGATAAACCTGGTGTGCTGTGCCCATGGTGCCATCTGTGATAAACTGATTTCCCCACTTATCAAAACTGATTCCGTGCGGGTTGTAAATATTTTCCACCACAAAATCGAACTCAAAAGTACGGGGATTGAAGCGATAGAGGCCGGAAACATCCGATTCCATATTTTTTCGCCATGGAGTTTCCACATTGTTGAGATGAAACACCCCGCGCTGATAATAGATCCAGCCATCAGGCCCGTAGATTACATTGTTTGCAGTGTGATGAGTATCTGCCGAATCGATTGCGCCCATCAGGCGAATGGTAACATCAGCTTTATCATCTCCCGTAGTATCTTTCAGGAAAAGAATATCCGGCGCTGATACCACAATCACCCCGCCGTTCCAGAATTCGAAACCGGTAGGATTATGGATCTTCGCAAACGTGGTGGATTTATCCGCTACGCCATCACCGGTGGTATCTTCGAGGATTAAGAGTCGGTCGCTCATCTCTTTCATTGGTTCCCATTTGGGATAGGTTGACCAGGCCGCAACCCAGATACGCCCCTTTGTATCAACCTGCATCTGCACAGGGTTCACCAGTTCAGGGAAGATCTCTTCTGATGCAAAAAGATTGGCCTGCAATCCCTCAGCGAGGGTAAGTTTTTGCAACGATTCTTCACCGCTCAGGTAGGTTGCATTACCGGTAAAATTGGTTTCAATTGGAGTGGGCGGTGGTACGTTGCTGTCATCAACGGTCAGTTCATTTCCACGCGCTTTTGCCCAGATCACCTCATCACGATTGGCGGTCATCACGTCGAGCATTACAAGTTCGTGTTGCAATGTTTCGTAGTTGCCGTGAAGCTCGGCCCGCCCACCCCAAACATCGTTACCGCTGGTGGCACGGTATCGGTTAAACCAGTGCCAGTTTTTATCAAGTACAGCTTCGCGGATATCGGCAATTCTGTTGGCCCGGCCCCGCGGTAAACCCCCAAAAAGATCATCCATAATTACCTGAGCAATTTGTTGGTTTCCCTCCGCTGAAAGGTGCACGCCGTTTATGGTTAAAGGCTCTTTAGATTGCATATACAAGCGTTGCGAAGTGTGAAACAGATCAACGAACGGGATGTCGTGATCAATTGAAACCTCCTGCATTACATTCGTGATAGCAAGCAAACGCTGATTGTTTTCGGCGCCATCAGGCAGGTTTAGATCGTTCAGGTTCTCATGAGCAATTGGGGAGAAAAGCACTATTTTTGGTTCGGTTTCACCGTTGTAGCGCTGACTTCGGGTGTGCTCAATCCAGGCGATGAGGTGGGCGCGGAACTCTTCAGGCCTGTCATCAAAAGATTCGTTGTAGCCAATCATCGCAAATATAACATCAGCATTAACGCGTGAAAGGTGCGAATCGCTGTCACCAAAATTTTCGTGCGCCCTGGGCCGGTGGTGAATCTGATCGCCCGTAAAGCCAAGATTCCGTATCATAAGTTTGTGTTCGGGATAAATTGCATGGATGTAGGTTTCAAGCCAGCCATCGTGCTGCATTCTGTCGGCGAGAGAATTGCCAATAATAGCAATGGAGTCACCTTTCCGGAGCTCAATTTTTTTCTCGTGTGCACACCCAGTAGTCCAGATAATCAACAGAAAAAAAATTATGGCAGAGGAAGTGTAGCGGGAATAGATCATGGTAAACAAAAAAGGTGGATTGGGTTACATGAATAAGCACCGAGATTAGGGAATTTCATCACGGCATTCAACAATTAATGCAGCGCTAATACTTCATGAAATGTTTATTCAAAGAGTCTATCTTTACCGGTCTGTAATTTGAACAACCATCATGAATAAACCTGCCCTTGCTACCGTGTTTCTGGTAGTGGTGATCGATCTCCTTGGCTTTGGAATTGTATTACCGCTGCTGCCTTTCTACGCGCAGGAATTTGCCGCTTCGGCCGTGATGATTGGGCTGCTCTATAGTGTCTATTCATTTATGCAGCTTATTTTTTCGCCGATATGGGGCAGCTGGTCCGACAGAATAGGCCGAAGGCCCATCATGCTGCTCAGTACGTTTGGCGCGGTGATTGCCTATATCATTTTCGGGTTGGCCGAGTCGCTGGGCGTACTCTTCTTTTCGAGGGTAATTGCAGGAATGATGGGCGGTAATATTTCCACAGCGCAAGCCTACATAGCCGATGTAACCGATAGCGAAAACCGTGCCCGCGGTATGGGGCTTATCGGGGCAGCATTTGGAATTGGTTTTGTGGTTGGTCCTGCAAGTGCCACGGCGCTTATTCATCCCGCTTTTCATGAGTTTGTGGCAAATGCCGGTTTTGTTCAGTTTGCCGAATGGATGGGTGAAAATCGGTTTGCACTGCCCGGTTTTTTTGCCGCATTTCTGTCGCTATGCAGCTTTATGATGGTAATGTTTCTACTGCCTGAAACAGTGGATACATCCAAAGAGAGGCCTGCCGCTTTTAAGCGGCCAAGTGTTTTTACAACGCGCTTTTGGCGCCTGCTTAAAGAGCAGAAAGGAAAATCCTCAAGGGGGTATCTGATTCCGCTCGTTATTGGCTTTTTTCTTCTTTCATTTGGCGAATCGAGCCTGTACAGTTCCTTTCCGCTATTTGCCGAGGGGCAACTGAATATGACGGCCGAACAGGTAGGCGTTCAGTTTTTCTACATCGGGATAATTGCAGTGGTAGTGCAGGGTTTTTTAATAAAGCCGCTCACAAACCGGTTTGCCGAGGAGAAGCTCTTTATGGTTGGCAACGTGCTGATGGTAATTGGCCTTGGCTTAATACCCTTTGCGTACAACACAGTAACACTGGCACTTTTTCTTGGTTTGATGGCGCTCGGAAAAAGCCTCAATTCGCCAACTATCACAAGCCTTATATCGAAAGAAGCGGATGAAGATAATGTTGGCGCTGTGATGGGGGCGGCACAAGGTCTCTCAGGGCTTGGGCGCATGATTGGCCCTACGTGGGGCGGTGCTCTGTTTGCTGTTTACTTTGGGCTGCCGTTTGGAGCTACTGCTCTTATTGTAGCAACCACAATCTGGATTGCGATTGGGTTGATGAAAAAAGAGAGTGAAGTGCACCGGTAAAATCTGTTTACTGCTTGCCTGGCCATTCCAAAAGCACACATCATCTTTTTATTAACCATTTCAGGATGAATACAGGTTTCTGTACCTTTCGTAGATATCACATAATCAAAGCGCAGAAACATGAGAGTATATATTGCCGATAAACTACCCGACGAAGCTGTAAGCCAGCTTAGCAAACTAAAACTGGATGTTGTATCAAATCCGAAAGCTACATCTGCCGAGCTTGATACTGGTATTGGTCAGGCGCAGGTTCTGATAGTTCGTTCCACTGTTGTAAGTGAGAACTGTATTAAAAACAGCCCCGAGCTAAGCCTTATAATCCGTGCGGGAGCCGGAGTGAATAACATTGATATGGATGCTGCAAGCAGTATGGGAATCTACGTAGCAAACTGCCCTGGGCAAAATTCTATAGCTGTTGCAGAGCTTGCAATGGGCTTAATACTATCTTTAGACCGTTTTATTGCAGATAACGTATCTGATTTCCGGGCCGGAAAATGGAACAAATCCGTGTACAGTAAAGCTGATGGGATATACGGTAAGGTGTTAGGTGTAATCGGCACCGGGCAAATCGGGCGTGAACTGATTAAACGTGCGCAGGCTTTTGGAATGCCGGTTGTGGCGTGGTCGCGATCTCTTACAGAAGAACTGGCTGAAAAGCTGGATATTGAACCTGCAGGAAGTATCAAAGAGGTTGCGGAAGTGTGTGATGTTCTATCCATACATCTTGCACAGAATGAGCAGACAAAAGGGATAATATCTAAAGAGGTGCTTGCTTCGCTAAAAGATGGTGCCATGGTAATTAATACATCGCGTGCCGGTGTGATTGATGAAGATGCACTTTTCCAGGAGCTGAAGGCGGGCAGGCTTCGGGCCGGGCTCGATGTGTTCAGCAACGAGCCGGAATTTAAAGAGGGGGAATTTTCATCCCGCTTTCAGGATATTAAAAACGTATACATTACTCATCATACTGGTGCAAGTACAACCCAGGCGCAATCTGCAGTTGCCAATGATGCCGTGGACATTGTTCGCGGTTATGTGCAGGAGGGCCGTGTTCGCAACTGGATAAACCGATGCGACCAGACCGAAGCGCCATGGCAGCTTGTTGTTCGCCACTATGATAAGCCTGGGGTAATTGCTAACGTAATGACGGAGCTGAAAAAAGCTGATATTAATGCTCAGGAGCTTACCAATGTAATATTCGATGGAAAACGGACAGCATGCTGCACTATTCAGCTTGCTTCGAAACCATCTGATGAAATGATGGAGAGCATTCGAACACGCCAGGACGAAGTGATTAGTGCAACGTTGCTTCCGCGAACTTAGTAGATTTGTGTCTTAAACAACTACTACGGCTGTGGGCGCTGAAGCCAGGTTTCGGGATTTACCATTCGGCTGCCTTCACCAATAAGGAAAAAGAGAACGGGCCCGCGGATAGAGTTTGAATCACCGGAAAGGCCAATTGCATCACCTTTTCTGAGAACCTGATTACGGCGTACGAAGATATCACTAAGATTTCCATATGCGCTGTTATATCCCCCATGATTTACAAAAACCACATCACCGTAGCCGGTCATATTTTGAATTCCGTAAACATAACCATCACTTACAACCTGAACTGTAGATCTTGGACTGGTTGAAATATCTATCCCAAGATTTTGTGTACGGGTATTGTAAACAGGGTGAATTCGCTCACCAAACCGCTCAGTAACGGTGCCATTTGCAACCGGCCATGGTAGCTGCCCGCGCTGTTCCCGAAATTGCGCTTGGAACTGGTTGATCTCATCTTCGCTTACAGCAATCTCCCGGCGAACAATTTCAGCTCCTGATGCTTCTGCACGGCGTAACCGATCCATTTCACGAAGAAGATTCTCCATGGTAGATTGCAGGTTTTCGCGCTGTTGCTGTGATTGATTTCTTCGCTGTTCAAGGCTCGAAATATCACCCTGCAAAGTTTGCACGATGCGTTGCTGCTGTTGTTGCTGGCCTTCCAGATTGGTAGTCTCCTGCCGGATAGATGCAAGAGACTGCTCATTTCGTGCTCGGCTTGCTTGAAGATCGCGTTTTGTTTGTTCAAGACGGGCTTGTGTTTCCTCAATTTCCTCAACTTGCCGCTGCAGGTATTCATTAAACTGAGCCAGATAATACGAACGAATCATCAGTTGATTTAATGATGTAGCAGTGAGCAGCAGTGCAAGCTCCGTAGTTCGCCCATGTTTGTAGAGGTAAGTAAGTGTTGCCTGATACTGCTCAACCAGTTCAGCAAGCCGGCGTTCAAGCTGAGCCAGATTTCTTTCGATTAGTTGTGTCTCCTCAGCAATCTGATTCTGTTCGCGGTTCATCTGCCGCAGGCGCTCTCGTTGAAGAGAAATAAGGCGATTGAGTTCTTCGAATTGTCTGTAAATCTGATCGTACTCCTGGGAAACTTCATCAAGGCGGTTGGATAAATTTTCTATCTGACGATCCAGATTTTCAATTTGAGAACGGGTGGATTGTTGCCTTTCAAGCAGCTGTGACCGCAGCTGATCGTACGATGTTTGCCCTATGGCAGAATCAGCCAGAAATAGAAGCAAAACCGATAAAATGATAAGGGACTGTTTAATCATGGCCTGTAAATGGGAACGTCATCGGGCAGAATGATTGAAAGTTCGGGAAGTTCTGTGTTCACATCAAGCCGCTGCACCAATAAAGCAGCACGCGACTCACCATCTCTGCTGTAAATGGTTATTCTTCGCGGCAGACGGAAGCCTTCAATGGTTCCGTATCCATCGTATTCAATCCGACTGTACGGAGCATTGTAATTTTCAATTGCATGTACAACTTCAAGTATGGTTCCATCCGCCTTGCTGATATTCAAAATGGTACGGTTGGTGAGAAGCGCTACAAAGGTATCTCTGTCATTATAAATCTGCTCAACATCGTCTGCTTCAAAGGTATAGTTGATCAGATCAAGAATGTTAATGGAAGCGATTGAACCCACACTGCTTAGGCGGCTATCGCGCAATGGTACTTTTTCAGCGATCCTGTCGATCCGATTGTAGATGAGCAGCGAATCCGAATCAACAAAAATTTGCCCCCCTTCAATTCCCACACTGTTCCGTACAGTAATAAGGCTTTCCTTTCTGTTTGATTGAAACTGCAGGGTAACACGTTCACTGTTTCCCGGCTCGCTAACAATGGCACGGCCGCTGCCAGAGATGGTGAGCAGTGTTTCTGAGTAGTTTGGAACCATAGCTATAAGCTCTTCAGCCGTCAGGTCAGCCGGTTCCAGATCATCAAATGTGGTTAGTGTGCCGGGTGTGCTGCAAGCCGATACAATCAGCAGAAGAAAAAAAAGTACCGGTATGTGTTGGGATAATTTCAAATGCGTTCCTGTAAATAGGTGCGATCAGGGTCCATTTCAAAGGCTTTCTTCCACCATTTTCGTGCGTTTTCAAGGTCAGAAATGGCTTCGTAAACGTCGCCAAGGTGCTCGTACACTTCAGCGCTTGCGTCACCGGTATCCACCGATTGTTGGATATACTCTCTAGCCTTCTCATAGTTTCCTTTTTTAAAATGAATCCATCCAATGGTATCAAGATAGGCAGCATTATTAGGGTCCATAGACACTGCGCGTTCAGACATTTCGAGTGCTTCATCGAGCTTTTCACTGCGAAGGGATAGGTAATAGGCGTAATTGTTCAGTGCGGTGTGGTTGTTGGCATCCAAACGGAGCGCCATTGTAAATGCATCTACAGTTTCATCCCATTTGCCAAGGTCGTGCCTTACATCACCCAGCGTGCCATAAATAATCGAACGAAAATTTCGCTGAGAGGGTGACATACTTGCGCTTTCAAGCCACATTTCTGCCTGCTCGTTATCATCAGAAAACATATAAGCAGCACCGGTAAAAAACTGAATAAAGGCGTTATCGGGTGCCCGATCGTTGGCTTCATCGGACAGAGCAATGACTTCATCATATCGGCCAAGCTGAAAAAGTATCTGCATGCGCTGGCTCCATGCATCGGCTTCGGAGGGGAGCAGTTCATTAACACGTTCAAGAGTTTCGAGAGCAGCTTCAGGGTTATTTTGTTGCATGTAATAGTCGGCCGCTACAAGTTGTGCGGGGCCAAAATCTGACTCATGCTCACTGATGGCAAGAATCACTTTTTCGGTTTGAGCCCGCAACACCTCTTCCTGCGGCATGCTTTGCTGTTGTAAATACATAAAGCGGACAATCTCCATTTTTTGAGATGCCGGCACCAGAGGGTCTTCTATAATGGTAATGAATGTATTGCCCAGTTTTTCCCACTCATTCTCGTTGATATAAATCTCGGCCAGAAGAATCTGCGTTTTGGGATCGCGCGGATTGCGATCGCGAGCTTCGATCAGAACTTCGCGCGCGGCTTCAGAATCACCCATCTCCATGTAATACTGGCTGATGGTATGGAGTGTGCTGAGATTGCCCGGGTTCAGATCTCTCATTTTTTCAAGCTCATTGAGTGCGCTATCGCGGTCTCTAAGGGCATTGTAATTTTGAAATTTTCTGAGATGTACTTCAAAGATACTGCCACGGATGGTAAGAATCTGATCGAGTACTTGGTTAGAATCTTCAAGGCGTCCGGTTTCGAGATAACTCTCTGCAAGAAGGAAAAGCACATCAACATCACCGGGGGCGATGTCAAGAATAGCTTTGAGCGCGTTTATGCTCTGTTCGTATTGGCCTGAGTGGCGATAAATTTCAGCTAAATTGAGCCGGTACCATCTGTTTTCAGGGTCTGAATCAACGGCAATTTGGCCGTAATAAGCTGCATTGCTAAGGTCGCCCATGGTGAGGTAGACGTCAGAAAGCGCATAATTTATGCCGGCATCATCAGATAGAATAAGATGGGCGGCAGTTAGTTTGTCAAGTGCCAGCTCAAATTCGCCATTTTCAAAATGAGTGACGCCATCTATAAAATATCCCATAGCACGGTTTTGGTCAGCATCGGATGTACTGCTCTCCTGGGCAAGGACGGCAGAAGGGGCAAGCAGAAAAAGAATAACCGGCAGGGTAAAGCTTAGAAAAAAGTGTTTCATCTGAGTGATATTGGATAATGTAGTACTACCTGATTGAACGGAGTTGTGGTAAAGTAATTATAGCTGAAGGCAGATCAAAAGGGGGAATTGATTAAACAACCTTCGAGCGTGCTTGCACCTCGATGCGTTGTGAGTTGATGATGATGAGTTTGAACATGCAACTGGCGCGAGTGTCCCGCTCGTAACAACTCTGAACTCACTCCCAAAACCCGCCACGATTGAAGGACCTTCGGACGCTTCAATGAGGCTTAATCACTCATCCTCCCACCTTAAAACCGGGTATCCGTCCGGTGTGGTTCTCCAAAGATTTACCCAGTCGAAGCCCGGCATGTTCTGTTCAGCGGCGGGACCGGTCATTTGGGTGGTAGTGAGGCCGGTGGCGCCATCGGGGCTGCCAACTGCTACAGTATTATTTAAACCCGACCTTTCTTTATCCCAGTACACATTATCCATAGTGCCCTGGTTTTCAATGATGGCCGCCTTGGAAAAATCGGAGCTTCCGGTAATTTCTACGGAGCCGGCAAAGTAGCTGTTTTCAATCCTTCCATTATGTTTGTTAGATAATGCAACTCCGGCAATCCTCCTGGAGGCACTAAAATCAACTACATCAAGATCCATTACAGAATGTACATTGTTTATTTCTGCGTTATTGTTAAGTGCAAAGCCGGAAATATCAATACTGCTCGAGATTATTCCTGATGCATATGAAGATGTAATAACTCCACCTTCATGGTAACCAACAAATCCCGCAGCGCCATTAGTACCACTTACGCCTATATCTGCGAATGAGTTAGTAATTTGGCCATAATTTGTTAATACAAATCCCCAACCTGTCATACCACTTGCACTACCATTGGCTGATGATTGATCTATTGATCCTGTATTAATTACCACAAAACCGGCAACCGACCCACTACTTAAATTTCCATTGAAATGTGAATTCTCTATCACGCCGGTATTTACTCCCGCAAAGCCCCCCATTGCCTGATGAATGTGTCCGCCGGCTGTCCCCATATATACTGAATTGCGAATTGTGCCTCCGTCATTAAAACCTATAAATGCTCCTACTCCTCTTGTGCTGGTAAGATCTGCCTGGCTAAAAATTGGTTCTTTTGAAATTTTACCAACTTGTCCGGAAAAGTTCTTTTCAGTTTTGCTAAGCCAGCTTGGAGAGCGATTGTCGATGATTACCTCTTCAATCAATCCATTTTTCATATACCCAAAAAACCCTGTAGCATTGTTGCTACTTCTTTGATTGTGAACAAAAAGTCCGAAAATGGTATATCCATTACCGTTGAATGAACCGGTAAATGGCTGTTCTCGTGTTCCAATAGGCTGAAAACCTGAACCATTCTGCAACTCAATTGAGCCTGAGGCATCAATATCGCCCATCTGGATGTAGTGCTTGTCGAGATTCTCCTCCAGCCCGATGGCAACAAGATCGGCAATAGAATAAACCAGGTATGGATTGGCCTCCGAGCCGTCACCACCCATGGTAAGCGGTGCCCTGCTGAATATAGCAGTGATATACTTGTCGCTGTTCATGGTTAAATCGGCAGGATTTGATACAGTGGTGAGGTCACCTTCCCAGTGCTCAAACAGGTAATTCTCTGCCGGAATAGCCTTAAGATTCAGATTTTCTCCACCGTGAAAACTGCCGGGTTGTGGAAATGTAGCACCTGCACCTTCAGGCACAATTTCGATGTGCAGAGTATAATCGGTAGAGCTGTCTGCAGAACAACCAAACATGAACAGGAATAGAAGAATACCCGGCATGAAAAATAGAGTGATTACTGCTTGACAAGGTTTTGATATCATAACTTAGCTGTATTTACTTGATAGAATGTATATACGGTAAGATGATCAAAAACAATGATTAATAAAAGTTTAGAAATAAAAATGGGGGGGGGATCTACACTGTAAGTATCTTAAAAACAGTCTGTTTTTTTTTGGAAAGAGAGCAGAATAATTCACTATATTCAGAAAAAAGTTTAATCATTCTCCAAATGAGTGCGCAGATACGCCCGTTAACGTCATTCATACCCCTTCTGTTTTTTTTTTTGGATTTCAAACGCTCCAATCAAATGCTCAGTCCATCCATCTGAATGAGGTGATGGCATCGAATAACAGCACCATTGCTGATGAAGATGGTAATTTTGAAGACTGGATAGAGATCTACAACTCCGGTGATGAACCTGTGAACCTCTCCGGATTTGGCCTTTCGGATGATTACGGGAACCCTTTCCGATGGGCTTTCCCGGATACATCCATCGCTCCGGGAGAATTTATGTTGATCTGGGCGTCCAACAAAAACCGAGCTGTGCCGGGAGCCCCGCTTCATACCAATTTTGCGATATCCTCATCCGGCGAAGAGGTAATTCTCACAGATCTCGATGGCACCCGTCTCGATGAGCTGGAACCCACAGAAATTCCCACAGATATATCATTGGGTCGTCAGCCCGATGGCACCGGTAACTGGGTATACTTTAATGAACCTACACCAGGAGCTCCCAATACCACCCAACCACTCGAGGATATTCTCGAGCCCGCGCAGTTCTCACATCAGCCGGGCTTTTACAGCAGCTCATTTTTACTTGAACTCTCCCATCCCGAAGAGGGAGTAAGACTTCACTATACGCTGGATGGATCCAAACCCACAACAGATTCACCCGTTTACGTGCAACCCATCCAGATTCAGGACCGCTCTTCTGAACCGAATGATATTTCCACTATCCCAACCACAAATGTAACCGACTGGAGGCGCTTCAGGCCGCCGCCACGGGGAATCAACAAAGGGAATAGCGTACGTGTGCTTGCAGTGAAGAACGGGTATGAACCATCAATTAGCACAGGCACCTTTTTTGTTTTTCCTGAAGGTGCGAATACCCACAGCCTCGCTGTGATCTCCATCAATACAGAACGCGATAACCTTTTTGGGCATGAGCGGGGTATTTATGTGCCCGGGATAAATCATCAGGAAGGTATACATCATACAGGCAATTATGCAGAACGTGGTATTGAGTGGGAAAGAGAAGCCGCATTTGAATTTTTTGATGAGTCCGGAGAGCTGAAGTTTGCCCAGAATGTTGGGCTTAGAATCCATGGAGGATTTAGCCGCAGATGGGCTCAAAAGAGTTTCAGAGTGTATGCTCGAAGTGAGTATGGAGAGAGCAGAATTAATTATCAGATATTTCCGGATCAGGAGTACGACTCTTATAACCGTCTGCTTTTACGAAATTCAGGCAACGATTTTGCGCGCACCACACTACGGGATGCAGTTGCGCACAGGCTGGTGCGCCATTTGAGTTTTGATACACAAGCATACAGGCCGGCGGTGGTTTACATAAACGGAGAATATTGGGGAAT
This sequence comes from Balneolaceae bacterium, assembly GCA_007693395.1. Classification (GTDB taxonomy): domain Bacteria; phylum Bacteroidota; class Rhodothermia; order Balneolales; family Balneolaceae; genus Rhodohalobacter. Next base: position 14,063 of record REDS01000079.1, read on the forward strand.
AAAGAATATTCGCGAACGGTATGATCGCCACTACCTTGCGCGCAAACACGGTGTAGACCCCGACAGGGTAGACATTTTAACCGGGCGGTGGGATATAAAAGAGGGCGATAATGACGCCTACGCTTCCTTATGGTATATCCTGAGAAACCACAGCATGGCCGATCCTGAACGCTTTCAGGTGGTGTCAGACCGTATGGATATCGATAACTTTCTCGACTACTACAGCGCTCAAACCTACTTCGTAAATACAGACTGGCCACATAACAATATCGATTATTGGCGGGTGAGGCAGGCGTTGGAACCAGATGCACCCGCACCACACGATGGGCGTTTCCGCTGGCTGTTTTTTGATATTGACTTCACCTTCAGGCTGGTAAGAAACGAAAGCTTCGACATGCTGAACTGGCTAACCAGGAGAGAAAATTTCAATGGTGCAGAATGGCCAAACCATTTTTTGCGAAATCTGCTTGAAAACGATGGCTTTAAAAACGATTACATCAACCGAATGGCAGACCATCTGAATACTGCCTTTAAACCGGAGCGTGTGCTAACTATTGTTGAAGAGATGAAGAGCGTAATTGAACCGGAGATGCCAAGGCATAGCCAAAGGTGGATATTTCCGCGAAACATGAATGAGTGGGAGCAGCTGCTGGATGATATCAGAGGATTTGCGGCAAACAGGCCGGCTCATCTTCGCCAAAATATCATCAGCCATTTTAATCTGAGTTCAGCTTCTGACATTACAGTTGACGTGAATAACTACCAGATGGGCAGAATCAAACTTAACTCTATCTCTATCAGTTCGGATACCCCGGGCATTGAAGGAGAGCCCTATCCCTGGAGCGGCACCTATTTTGCAGGTGTTCCCGTCAAGCTGATGGCTGAACCCGCGGAAGGGTTTATCTTTTCACATTGGGATGTAGATGGCGAGATCCATTACTCAGAAACCCTGGAAATTGATCCGGCAAGCGCAGATCAAATAACCGCACATTTTGCCACAACTGAAATAGAAGATATTGTCCCTTTCACTCTTTCTGAGAACTACTATCTATTTGCAAGCTGGGAATCGGGCGAGGATGCCGGCAGCTACCCTCAGTCGATGTTTTTTGTTTACATGGATGATGCAGATCCCGGACTGACTGCATCCATTTCAGGTGTTACATCAGGTGCATTCGATTTTAGTTCGCGAACCCGCATCAATGGCCTGGGGGATGATGGCTTTTCGTTTATCAACACCACCAACCCCGATGGTAACCCGGGCTATCCCGGAACACGCCTTGGAGGAGCCATTTTAGTGCTGGATACTCAGAATATACCGGGTGCAGAAGTGGCGTGGGAAGCGGGTACGGTTACTCCAAATTCACGAATTTACAATTTGAGATTGCAATATCGGGTTGGCAGTGACGGGGAGTTTAAGGATATAACAGACAGCGATGGAAACCCGGTTGAGTACCTCCGTAATGAAGAAGAGGGGCATACTGAATTTATAGATCCGGTAACTCTTCCTGAAGATGCCATTGGCCAGCCACGAGTAGAACTTTTATGGCGATATTATTTTACAGGTGTGCAGCTCAACCCGGAGAGCAATCAGCGTTCTGAGCTAAACATCTCCACTATTCATGTTGCTGCAGTGCCAGAAACAATCCAGCCGGTGGCGCATAATCTTCGTGAAGGATCCTACGAGTTCACATTCTGGGCGGATGACGCAGAGGCCGGAACCGCGCCTCCGTCTATGGCATTTGCCTATATGAATCTTGCCGAACCGGGGCTTGATGCATCCATTTTGGGGTATACCACCGGTGCATTTGATCTTGATTCACGAACCCGTGTGAACGGGCTGGGCGATGCCGGCTTTTCATTTATCAATACTGCGAACCTTGAGGGGAATCCCGGCTATCCCGGACGGCGTCTTGGCGGTGCTGTACTGGCACTCAATACAGAAGGCCAGGGTTCGGTTGAAGTGAGCTGGACCGCAGGAACCGTACTTGCCAATTCCCGCGTTTACAATTTACGGCTGCAGTATCGTACTTCGGTAGATGAGCCATTCCGGGATGTAACCGACATGAACGGCAATCCGGTTGAATATCGACGAAATGAATTTGATGGGCATACTCTGGCCATTGACCCTGTAGTTCTTCCCGGAGATGCGGATGATCAGCCGTATGTTCAGCTTTTCTGGCGATACTACTTCACCGGCGAGAGGGTGGATGAGGACAGCGGTCAGCGTTCGCAACTTAACATTTCAAATATCAGGGTTTCATCACAACCGCTGCTTGGCGGCGAACCGGGAGTTCCTCAGGAGTTTCGACTCTATCAAAACTATCCCAATCCGTTTTATCCGCGAACCACCATTCGCTACGATCTGCCCACAGCACAGCAAGTGCGCATAGATCTCTATACCATTACCGGCCGCCATGTTGCCACTCTGGAAAACCGGCAGGCAAACCAGGGTCGCCATAGTGTTGATGTGGATGCAACCTCTCTTGCAAGTGGTATTTATATCTACCGGTTTGTTTCAGATGATTATACAGAATCGGGCAGGATGAGTGTTATAAAATAATGCACGAGCATTACCAAAATATCCCCTCTCAAGTGAGAACCGTATGTCAACAACTCAACACTTATCTTGTTTAATTAACTGACGAGGGGTGTGTTGATTGTGTCATGAAACCAGTTTCCGGAACACCCCCGTTGGACGAACCATCCTTCAGCCGACGGACGTCTATCTTCACATTTTCCCGTTTCGAGAGGCTGTTAAAAAATTATCGTCAAAATGGTTGCAACCATAAATATTACCAGAAGACTTAAGGACACGAAGTAGAACAATATCAATATAATAAACTTCGTGAACCTTCGAGACTTTGTCTCCTTATGGCTAAAATAAATTAGTTTATAGCAAAGTTGATTGGTAATTTTCTTACGTACTGTCGAGATACAAATATCTACCTATAGTTTATTTGCACATACAAATAATACCGCAATTCAATGATCAAATACTCGAAATCCCTCTCTCTTATTGGCGCTGTGCTGCTTATTGCATCAGCTTTGATGATAAACTGCTCCGGTGAACCGGAAGCGGAACCGATTGCCGAGGCAGCTATTCCGCAGGATATTGACACTATCAATTTTACAGTACTTCGACAGTGGCGGCCAAATGATAATCCGGCAGCTTTGGGGCTGGAAGTGCTGATTGATGAAGAAGAAGCTACGTATGAAAACATCATTCAGATGGTACGTGAACTCGGGAGTGACGCGCAGATAGCGCTCATCAGAGTATTCCAGGATGAAGCGGCATGGAGAGAGTCACGTACTACCAACCACACCGAAATCTATGAGCGCGGTTATCTGGCATTTTATATTCAAAACCGCACAAACTCAGGAGCTTATCGTGGCCTGCACGAGATTCGGTGGTTTCAGCAGGAGGGACAGCTGGAAGAGCTGGAGGGTACAACAACTCAGTTTTTTCACTAAACGATTTACAAGATAAAACCTTTTCAGCGGCTGATGAATCGTCTGCTCATCCTTTTCTGTTTATAGTAATCCAAGAAAACGAAAACACCGAGATTTTACCATGAATTTACCCAAGTCTTTCGCGAAAGATCTTCTGATTGCCCACAAAAATGCATTTATGTGTCCGCCACCGGAAATGGTAGTCACCTTTTTTAATGACTTACTTGGCCTTCTTTTTCCCGAGTTTGCTGTAATTCGGTGTACATCAGAAAAAGAGATATCCATGAGGCTGGAGCGCCTTCAGGCTAAATTCAGAACCATACTTAATCAGAACAAAGAGTGCTTGAGAAGTGCCGAGGCCGGCGTAGAAAACAAACTCTTTTTTGAACTTCCCGGTATACGAGAGGCTCTGCTGCTCGATATCGATGCAATGTACCAGGGCGACCCTGCGGCAAAGAGTACGGCAGAAGTTATTCGAACCTATCCCGGATTTTATGCCATTGCTGCCCACAGGATAGCCCATTTTCTGGAATCACTTGGTGTTAAGCTTATACCCCGAATTATTTCAGAACAGGCTCATCGGCAAACCGGGATCGACATCCATCCCGGGGCAAAAATTGGCACCTATTTTTGTATCGATCACGGAACAGGTATTGTAATTGGCGAAACATCGATGATTGGATCGCACGTAAAAATTTATCAGGGAGTAACGCTTGGCGGGCTGAGTGTTAAAAAAGAGGATGCTAAAGTAAAACGGCATCCTACAATTGAAGACTATGTTGTACTCTATTCAGGAGCTACCATTTTGGGAGGCGATACAGTTGTTGGAGAAGGCAGTATTATTGGCGGCAATGTATGGCTAACCAAAAGCGTGCCGCCCGGCTCCAAGATTTACTACAAAGCAAAAATGAGCAATACATCTGGCGATACAGATACCATAACTGTGAAATGATAATTAAAAACACATTGCTCAAATACATTCCCACATAATCAACCAAGTAATGATACTCGAAGACCTGATTGGAAACACACCACTTGTTGAATTAAAACGGATACCTACGAACAAATCTGTTAAAATCTTCTGTAAACTGGAGGGGCAAAATCCCGGTGGCAGTGTTAAAGATCGCGCCGCTATGGGTATGATTTCCGGAGCACTGAATCGTGGTGACATCAAAGCGGGTGATACACTTGTAGAGGCAACCAGCGGAAATACAGGAATCGCACTGGCAATGATTGCAGCCATGAAGGGGCTGAATATGGTATTGTTGATGCCGGAAAACTCTACTGCCGAACGAATAAAATCGATGCGGGCATTTGGCGCAGAAGTGATTCTTACACCTGCCGAAAAAACGATTGAGTATTCACGCGAACTTGCAGAAGAGATGGCAGTGAAAAAAGGGTACTTTCAACTGAACCAATTTGCCAACCCCGATAATTATCGCTATCACGAAAAAACCACAGGACCTGAAATATGGCGGGATACTGCGGGAAAAATAACACATTTTGTTTCTGCAATGGGCACTACAGGTACAATAATGGGAGTTTCCCGTTTTCTGAAAAGTCAAAACCCAAGTGTACAGATAGTAGGAACACAGCCAACGGAGGGATCGTCTATTCCGGGAATCAGAAGATGGTCGCCCGAATTTTTACCGGCAATATTTGACGCTCAGCGCGTGGACCGGATTGTGGATGTAAGCCAGCGGGAAGCTACAGATACAACCCGCCGAATGGCAAAAGAAGAGGGGATTCTTGCAGGAATGAGCAGCGGCGGTGCACTTGCGGCCGCGCTGAAAGTAGCTGGTGAGCTAAATGAAGGCATTATTGTGTGCATCACCTGCGACCGCGGCGACCGGTACCTGAGTTCAGATCTTTTTGAGGAGTGAATATGATCTTCAAATTTCTTGAAACTACTCATAACGGAGCGATTCTACAGGGTCTACCCGGGATGCTTTGATGGCGGGAAAAATACCGGCTAACAAACCGATCAAAACCAATACCGTGATGGTAACAGCAACGGCAATAACTGAAATTTCTGGTTTACCCAAAAACTCGCCAGGCCCTTCGGTCATATTTAATGCCAGCACTCCCTGAACAATTGCGGTTGAAATTGCCAGCCCGATAAAGCCGCCAAGAAGAGAGATAAAGAGCGATTCGAACATAAACTGAGTAATGATGTGAACTTTACGGGCACCTACGGCCAGTTTAAGCCCAATCTCACGAGTGCGTTCTTTCACAATTACAAACATGATGTTTGCCACACCAACGCCGGCTATCATCAGTGTGAAGAAACCTACGGTGAAGAGAAATATTTCGAGGCCGGTGTTAACCGTTCGGTTCATCTTTTCCTGTTCGATAAAATCCCACATTGGGAGAGCCTGTTCATCAGCCGGATTGAATGCGTATTTCGATGCCATCAGTGAGCGGATACCATCAATAATCTGGGGCTGAAGGGAGGGGTCTGCCGGGCGAATTAAAATAGAGCCAATGTTACGGTGTCCGTAAATGTTACTGAAGGTGGAATAAGGGATAATAGCCCTTCTGGAATCGGGTCCAAAATTCATGGAGGTTTGCATTTTTGGCTTCATCACGCCAACAATTGTAAATGGTGTGCCATCAAGAAGCACTTCTTTACCTACCGGATCTTCATCACCAAAAAGCCTTTCGGCTATTTCATCACCAAGAAACAGCACACGCCTCATCTCCTCAACATCACGCTGGTTCAGGAATCTTCCTCCGGCAGCCGGATACATGGTTCTCATTACCTCAAAATCGGGATTGACCCCTTCCATATACGTGTTTGTGGTGGTGAGATGCGATTGCAGACGGGCGCCGCCACGGCCATATTGCGGGCTTGAATATGCAATACCGGGTACTGCTCTGTTGATCATTTCCACATCTTCTTCTGTAAAGCGGATTAAGCGTCCTTCCGCATGACCCTCGTAAGCCATACTTGTTTGGCCACCAAAAATCATTACAATCTGATCACCACCGCCCAGCATACCTTCCATCATTGAATTCCCTAAACCACGGCCAAATGCCAGCAGCAGTACAACCGAGAGAGTTCCCCATGCAATAGCAACTATGGTAAGAGATGAGCGAAGCTTTTGCTTGCTCAAATCAACAAAAAATTCCCTGATAATGGTTAACCACATACTTCTACCGGTTTATGGATTTGAGTTTGATCATTCTGGCAGTTCAGGGTTCATCGCAGGCATTCAACTATATCGAGGCGGGAAGCGCGCCAGGCAGGTAACAGGCCCGATGCAAAACCAACAAACCCGAGTACGGCAAAAGCAATCAGCCCAACTTCAGGCGAGAAATGGGGTGACCCTACAAATTCCTGAATCGGCAAATTCTGAGTAACCTGTATCAGCAGCCAGCCTGTTACATATCCGGCGGCAGCTCCCAGGCCAACTATCATAAATGTCTCCGTGAAAAATTGCGACATGATGTGATGCCTTCTCGCACCCGCTGAGCGGCGAATCCCAATCTCTTTCATACGCTCCTGAACCACTACAAACATAATATTTGCCACACCAATACCGCCCACTGCCAGGGTAAAAAAGCCGATTATCCCCAAAAAGCCGTTGATGCCCAAAAAGAGGGTATTGATCAGCGCCCAGAATTCATTTGTATCCCAAATTACGATCGCATCACGGTCGGATGCATCAAACCGGTGTTTCCGTGCCATAACTTCGTATATCTGGTCCATAATTGCCGGTGCAAGTGCGGGATCGGCCGGAGTGTACAAAATATTGCTGATGTAGTCGGAGCCCAGCATAACAGACATGGTAGTGGCAGGGATAAAGGCACGATCGTAATCTCGCTGCGAGTACGATGAGTTTTGAATCTTATCCTGCATTATTCCAATTACTGTGAACGGTGTTTGATTTACCATTACCTGATTGCCAACAGGGTCTGTATCTCCAAAAAGATTTTCTGCAAGGCGGTTTCCCAGAAAAATTACTCTTCTGCGATTTTCGATATCTGTCTCATTCAGCCAGCGACCGCCTTCCTGTTTATAAATGTTACGTATATCGGCATACACCGGATAAACACCTCCAATAGATGAATTTCTTCTGCGCTCACCGACTGAAACCTGGAATGAACGCACAAACTCAGGTGTAACCACATCCAGATCGGGTATCTGCTGTTTGAGCAGGTTGGCGTCTGCTTCGCGCATTCTTATGGGCCGCCCAATTCCGTATCCTTCATACGCTTTAGTGGTTTGCCCGTTGAACATAATGGCAAGCTGATCGCCCATGCCACGCATATTGAGTACGGTTTGGTCGCGAAACCCGATACCGAATGCAAGCAGTAAAATAAGCGTGGCTGTGCCCCACATAATCCCAAATATGGTGAGGAAGCTGCGCAGTTTCTGACTGCTTAAATTACGGTAAAGATCTGTTATGAGGCTTGAGAACGACATGGTAAAACCTGCATGATGTATTTTATCGGATGGTAAGGGATCGTACCGGGCGTTCAAGAACTCTGTCACCTTCGTTCAGTCCATCGCTAACGGCTACGGTTATGGCATCACTAAGGCCAAGTTCAACCTCTTTTTCTTCTCTTGTTGAAGGGTCTGCGCCGGGTACTTCAACAAATGTTTTTCCATCTCGCATAATTACAACCCGTTCAGGTATAGTAACGGCATTATCGGCGCGTTCTATGATGATATCAGCATTGGCGGAGTAACCGGCACGCAATACAACTCCATTTGCATCAGTAATGATAATTTCAACAGGAAAAACGGTGGCATTATCTCTGGTTTTTGCCTTCAGAGAAATTCGGGATACTTCGCCCTGTACCCTTACATTAGGCATTGCGCCGATTTTAATTTCAGCGCGCATTCCCTCTTCGAGTTTGCCGACATCTATTTCATCAACCGTTCCTTTAAACAGCAGACGATCCATTCCCGCGATGCTCATAAGCGCAGTACCGGCCTGATAGGATGTAAGCGGAACAACGGGCTCGCCCACATCAACCATCTTTTCAAGAATATATCCGTCTATTGGAGAGCGAATGATCGATTCAATCACTGTATCGCCTATTGAAATTCTGCCCGACTCGAGCAGATCGAGCCGTTCACGATTAATTTGCAGGCGAACATCCACATCTTGGTAGCGCTGATAAAGCTGATCGTACTCCTGCTGCGATGCAAGATTTCTTTCTCTCAGCACTCGCATTCTCTCCAGGTCTATCTCAATGGAGTTTTTTTCAATCTGGGTGCGTTCAAGATTACGCTTAGCTTCGGCAAGTTCGAGCGGGGTTGGATCGGGACGCACTTCAATTAACGGTTCACCGGCGCGGACATAATCGCCCGGCTGGGCAAAAATCTTACTTACCACCCCGGAAATTTTCGATTTGATTTCTATCTCGTTTTCCGGCTCAATATTGCCAACAGCAAGTGCTTTCTCTACAACCGTGCCGATTTCTGCTACTACAAACGGATCGGTTTTTTCCTGATCGAAAGAAGAGCGGCTCTGAAGATAAATTAATGCGCCGCTTCCCATTACGATAATCACCGAGAGGGTAACCCAAACTCTTTTTCGTTTCATCTGTATCATCCGTTTTTTTGATTGGTAAACTCTGTTGTTTATCAATCTTTACGGAAGATTTTTTGAGAGGTTACTTGTAGCTTAGAAGAATACAGAAAATACCTCTTGGCCAGAGGAGCAGATTTTTTAGGAATAGTTATGAAAAACAAGCCTCTTGCAGGCACGAAAAACCGTTGGAAAAATTTCCGGCTTTTTTTGTAATCCTACTGTTTCATGTTCACAAACTGAAGAGGGATACCAAAATCTTTTCCCTTAAGATGCTGGATAACTTCCTGCAGCTCATCAATTTTTTTGCCGGTTACCCGAACCTGTTCATCCTGAATTGCGGGTTGTACTTTCAGTCTAAGGGATTTAATCTCTTTCACAATCTTTTTGGCTGTTTCGCGGTCAATACCCTCTTTAATTATTGCAGTCATTTTCACATGCCCCTGGCTGGTTCCCTCTTCGTTGCCATACTCCACCGCTTTTGGCTCAAGATTGCGCTTAATTAGGTGTTTAATGAACATATCTTTCATAGCTCTCAGCTTCATACTCTCTTCGGCCGACATCTTGATGGCTTTGGCTTTCTTATCATATTCGGCTTCGGCATGCAGCCCGCGAAAATCGTACCGGGTTGAAACCTCTTTTAGTGTATTATTTACGGCATTGTCTACTTCCTGATGGTTAATTTCGTTTACTATGTCGAATGATGGCATGAGGTTAGAAAGTCTTTTTTGTTTTAGGTTTTACTCAAAAAAAGATACTAATATTCGCACATTGTAGTCCCGAAAAAGTGTAAAACAATAAAAAGTTGTTATGGATCTGCAATCGCAGATGGTACTACTTGAAATTACCTTTCCCTTTTTTGGGATTGCAATCATTATCTACTTTGCCAGTGCTGCTGAGGGCAGGAACCGATGACTGGTACTTTTTCTTGGCCCCGCATTGCTTCTTGGATTGCACTTTTTGTTGCTCGATTTGAAAATCATTGATGGAAACCTGCTAACGGTAGCGTTACTCGGACTAATGATTATGGGGGTTTGGTATTATTACATAATCTTGTTCATAGTTGGCCTGGTCTTTTTGTTAAAGTGGTATAAACAAAGAGACAGCTAATAACGAGCGCAAACCTGCTGCACAGAAAAATGACAGTGTAAACATCTACATCATCAGATATCTTCAAATAACGGCCCAAAATACAACCTGAAGCAGGTTTTTTTACCTTTTTATACATCGCTCGGTATACTGATAATAGTGCTTCAATTTTAAATGTGGCACACATCAAACAAGGAAAGGGTCAGATGAAAAAGACGATAACACAAAAAAAAACCTCAATACGGCCTTTCATCGCCATATTGAGGTTTTGGTGTTTAGTCGGGGCGACAGGATTTGAACCGCGGAGTACTACTCCGCAAGATCAACGCCTGTGATACTTTTAAAGATCCCACAAACAAAAAAAGAGCTAGGTTTAGAAAAACCAAAGCTCTTTGATCTTGTCGGGGCGACAGGATTTGAACCTGCGACCCCTCGGCCCCCAGCCGAGTGCGCTACCGGACTACGCCACGCCCCGAAAATGAATCAATACAATATTTCAAATAAAGAAGGTACAGGATTTGAACCTGCGACCCTCCCGATTGGGCTGCATCGGGATGCGTTACTCCCGAGGCTTCGGGACCACACCCCGAGTATGAATAAAATTGGAATATGCAATTCATACGTGTTCATATTCCAATCATGACTTCAAAATTAGGAGTAAATTCCGCGAAACACAACAAAACAGTTTTTCTAAACAACTTCACCTCCCTCAATTGTGTGAATACAACTTTTTAAAAAAATTGCTGCTATCCTTTCGTACTTTAAGCCACATTTTAATAATTCAATTGAATCACATCTTTATGAAAAAAATAGCGTATTTAGCTTTTGCTATTCTTCTGGTTCCGGCTCTTTTAAGTGCCCAGAACAATAGCAACGGCGATGATCCTGATCAGAAATTCAATTCTATGATTGAGGATGCAGAAAAGATTGAAGGCTTTTTCACCTTCTACAAAACCGACGGTAAACTACTCCTTGCCGTTAAGGAAGATCAGCTTGATGAAGAGTTCCTGCTTAATTTCCAGATTGGGCGTGGAATTGGTGCTGCAGGATTGTACGGTGGTACAATGCTCAGCATTTTTGAATCAGAACTGGTGGCACTTCGCAAGCGTGAAAATAAGCTGTTTCTTGTAAATATCCCTCACCGTTACACAGCAGAAGAGGGAACACCGCAGGCACGGGCAGTTGCACTTACCTATGGCGAATCCGTTCTGGAAACGGCAAATATAGAAGCAACCCACAGCAACGGTACCATGCTTATTGATACCTATAACTGGTTTGTGGGGGATCTTTCTAACATCAGTACCAGAGTTCAGCGTGCTGTAGCCCAAAGGCCGGGCCAGCCAGGGCGTGCCCAGTTCGACCGCGGCCGAAGTTACATTGAGTTTGTGGAATCTTTTCCAAAGAATAGTAACATTCAGGCAAGCCTTACCTTCAGAAATCAGGAAACATCTGCACCAAGAACCGTGGCAGACAGCAGATTTATTCCCGTAGCTGTGTTTTATACCCTTGCAGAACTGCCTGAAGTGCCAATGACTCCCCGCATGGCCGATGATCGCCTCGGTTACTTTATGACCGTTCACAAAGATTTTACCGATACCAATGAAGAGTTTTTCCAGCGCTATATAAACCGATGGAGACTGGAGTGCGATGGACCTCCGGGAGATGACGGCCTTTGTGATCCTAAAAAACCAATTGTTTACTATCTCGAAAATACCATCCCGGAGCGCTACCGCCAGCCGATGATGGAGGGTGTTGAGGCCTGGAATGCTGCCTTCGAAGAGGCGGGTTTCCGATATGCAGTGCGTGCAAAGATGCTTCCGGATTCAGTATCTGCAGGAGACATCCGCTATGCAACACTGCGCTGGAATGTGTCGGATCAGCCCGGTTACGGAGCGATTGGCCCATCAACCGTTGATCCAAGAACCGGTGAAATTCTTGATTCCGATCAGCTGTATGAAGCAAACATGTTCCTCGGGTACAGAAGCACATTCGAAAATTTTGTTGAACCGCAAAACGCCATCAACGAAATCTTTAACGTGAGCGATGAAGAGATGGAGCTGATGAAACTCGGTATAAAAACAGAATCGTTTTTTACAGAGATGGGCACACAGGCAAATCTTGTTCGTGCATCGCTGCTTGCGGGCGGCTTGATGGCTCCGGGTGAGCCGTTACCTGATGAATTTATAGATCAGGCCGCGAGATGGGTTACCATGCACGAAGTTGGCCACACATTGGGTCTTCGCCACAACTTCCGTTCATCAGTTGATACCCCGATGGATAAACTTCATGATACAGACTTTACTGCTGAAAATGGCGTATTCAGCTCGGTTATGGATTATCCTTCACCAAATATCAATTCAAACGGGCATGCACATGGCCACTTTTATAATACAGGTGTTGGCAGTTACGACCGCTGGGTAATCAGTTATGGCTACACACCGGATGATGAAAAAGCCAAAGAGATTGCCCGCCGTGCAGCTGAACCCGGCCATGCTTACGGAACCGATGAAGATGCCCGAGGTGCGGGAGCGATCGACCCGAATGTAAATGTGTTCAGTTTGAGTGAAGACCCAATTGCATGGGGCCGTGATCGTGCTGACATGATTCGCGAAATGCTGCCGATGCTGCCGGATATTGCCCTTGAGGATGATATGGCATACTTCGAAGTAACCAACCTTTTTCAAAGTGCTTTTTTCCAGTATGCACGTGCACTTACACCATCTGTAAAATTCATTGGCGGACAGTATCAATACCGCGATCATGTGGGCGATCCAAACGGACGAATGCCTTTTGAGCCGGTGCCGCTAGAGAAACAGCAGGAAGCACTGGATACCATCATTGATTATGTATTTTCAGCAAATGCAATAAACTTGCCGGCAGATGTGTACCAGCAATTTGGAGCAAACCGATGGAGCCACTGGGGCCAGAGCAACACATGGCAGGGACGTATCGACTATCCACTGCATCAAACGCTTCTGGGTGTTCAGTCAAGCATGTTAACGCAGCTTCTGAACCCAACCCGGCTCGAGCGTATCAGAGATACCGAAGTGAAGTTTGGTGCGGAAAATACGGTTACCATTCCAGAGTTGATGGAAGCTGTAACCAATGCGATCTGGCAAGAAGGGTGGACGGCACCCGGTACCAACATTACCAGCAATCGCAGAGATTTGCAGAGGGCACATCTCGACCAGATGATAACTCTGGTAACCAATGCGCCATCGGGTACACCGGCAGATGCCCGCGCTGTTGCACGTTACACCCTGCAGGATCTGCATGAACGCCTCGAGAGAAGGCTTGCACCGCCAACATTCGATTTTGATGCATACACAAGGGCGCACCTTGTGGAATCTAAAGAGCGAATTCAGCACGCACTGAGTGCAGGCTTCAGTCTCGAAAATTGATTGCACCCCTTCTTACAAATATCGTAAAGCCCGGCCGGAAATATTTTGGCCGGGCTTTGCTATTTCAGGAACCATGTTGCAGGGCAATTGTTTACAATTATGAGCAACTAAATCAGTTATACAAATATGTCCAGACTAAACGTACTACTTTTTCCTTTACTCGTTCTGTTATTCGGTTGTGGCACAAGCAGTGATGTGCTTGATGTTGATTACGGCGCAGATTATATCATCGTTGTAACACAAGACAGGCCCTCCATAGCTGGAAACACTCTCAGGGTTGTAGTTCAATACAACGGATGCAGCCCCAACCATGAGTTTGAAATCAACGCAATTGAAAATGACAACAGGGAATATCAGGTCTGGCTGAGAAAAATCACCCCTAATGAGGATTGCCAACAGAGCTTTGAAGAGTCGAGAGAGTATGAATTACCCGCAGAAACAGCGCAAAGCCGAATTCTCTTTACCGCACCAAACTTTGAAGGTGTGCTGAGGGAGATTTAGTGGGATAAATTTATGATATTCAGGCTTTCCCGAATCTGATATCAAACTATGCCACTTCGATCAACTATTTTCCTTTTCATACCACTTCTTTTCATTTCATGCAGCGCAGGCAGTGACGCCGTCTACAATCCGTTTGACGGACCAAATCCATGGCCAGAAATTCGAGCTGAGCGCATACAAAGCCTGCTTCCGGAAGCCATGCAAAGAGCCGATGTAGAAGCATGGGCCGTACTTTGCCGATCCAATAATAATGATCCGCTCGCCAGGCATGTTGGCTGCGAAAATGCCGTAGCTCCGGCTGTGTTTCTTTTTCAGATGATAGATAATGAAATTTATTCTATTGTTTTCACACCGCCCGGTGAAGCTACAGCTCTTCAGGAAATCGCCCTTCACGACAGTATTGCCGTTACAAGCCGATCGCCCGGCGCTCTGGCCGAAGCTGCGGGTTACATCAATGAAACGATCAGCGGAAATCTGGCTCTGAACTTCAGCGAAACAAATGAAATGGCAGATGGACTCAGCCACACACAGTATCTTCGATTTACAGATCTCTTAACCGGATCTGTTCGAAACCGGGTGGTATCATCCGATGAGTTGGTATATGAGTGGCTTTCCGTGAAAACCCCGGCTGAAATAGACATTCTCAGACAGGCCGCCGAGATCACCTCCGCATGGCAGTACGAAGCGTACAGTGAGGTAATTCCAAATGAAACTACCGAAAAAGATATTGCTGACTTTCTGAAGGCAAAAATGGCCGAGATTGGGGTGGCAGATGCATGGTCGCCCGATCAAAATCCTGCAGTTAATTCCGGCCCCGATCGTGGTCACGCTCACCCAACCAACCGTGTGATTCGAAGCGGGGATGTAATCCAGATCGATTTTGGTATCCGTGTGTATGATATGTGGGTGACCGACATTCAGCGGTTTGCCTATGTACTGCATCCCGGAGAAACCGCGCCTCCGGCTGACATTCAACGATACTGGGAAGTAGCCCGCGATGGGAACCGTATGGTTTTTGAAGTGATGCAGCCCGGAATTACAGGCTACGAAGTTGACAGGGTTCAGCGAAACTGGATGGATGAAAACGGCTCGATGGATGTGATGTGGAATACAGGCCATCCTGTGGGTTATGTTGCACATGATGTTGGGCCAAGCCTTGGTGGTGCACAGCGGGGCAGGGACCCCCATCCAACCGCTTTTCGCGAACTGCGGGCAGGCAATGTGTTTGCCTTCGATGGATTTCTTATGTGGGAAATTGAAGGCGGTACAAAAACCATTTCTGTAGAAGAGATGGCTGTGGTAACGGAAACAGGGGCTGAGTACCTTACAGCCCCGCAGGAAGATCTGATTTTGATTCCGGCCAATTAAAAGCGGTTTTAGTAAAAAATCGTGCAAAATAACTTTTAAAAAAAAATTCAACTCCGTACCTTTTTGAAACCTTAAACGGAGCTGATGAAGACGCTCAACACAATTGCCTTCACATACTCAACAAAGAATTTAATCCGACACGGATCCCGAGGTCGGATTTTTTTTGGTCTTCACATCTCAATTATTCACCTCCCGGAAACCAATTTTTCCAATGACAGCATCAATCCCCACTAAAAAACCTGCAATTCTTGCACTGGCTGATGGCACCGTTGTGCATGGCCGTTCAATCGGTATCATCGGTACAACCGGAGGCGAACTCTGTTTCAACACAAGCATGACGGGCTACCAGGAAATTTTCACCGACCCAAGTTACTACGGGCAGCTCATGATGATGACTTACCCGCATATAGGCAATTACGGCACCATGAGCCGTGATGACGAGGCAAGAAGCGTGATGATTGCCGGCCTGATTGTACGCTCTTTTTCTGATGATTTCAGCAACCCGATTGCAGATGGCAGCCTGCAGGAGTATCTGGAAGCGAATCGTGTTATTGGCATCTCAGGAGTTGATACCCGGAAGCTTGTGCGCCACATAAGAACCCAGGGGGTGATGAATGCGGTAATAAGCTCCGAAATTCTTGATGAATCAGAACTGGTCCAAAGAGCAAAAGAGTGGGACTCAATGGTTGGCCTGGAGCTTGCCACCAAGGTTACCCGGAAAGAAGCACAAACCATACCCGCCGATGGTCCTTATAAAATTGCTGCTTTTGATTATGGCATCAAACAGAATATCATCAACAATTTTATAAACCGCGGCTGCACACTGCGTGTATTCCCGGCTGAGGCAAAACTCGAAGAAGTGAAAGAGTGGAATGCAGACGGCTACTTTTTCAGTAATGGCCCGGGCGATCCCAATGCATCATCATCATACGGCCTGCCAATGGTAAACTATGCCAAGCAGACAGGCAAACCGTTGTTTGGCATCTGTCTGGGGCACCAGCTTATGGCACTCTCGGAGGATATTCCTATTAAAAAAATGTTTGTTGGGCATCGCGGAGCCAATCAGCCTGTAAAAAACACGGAAACAGGTCTTGTTGAAATTACCACACAGAACCACGGTTTTGCTGTTGATGAAAAAGAGATAGACACATCAAAGGTGGATGTAACCCACATCAACCTGAATGATAAAACCATTGAGGGCCTGAAGTTTAAAAACTTTAAGGGAATGTCGGTTCAGTACCACCCGGAAGCATCGCCCGGGCCGCACGACAGCTCTTACCTGTTCGATCAGTTTTTAGACATGATAAAAGAAGCCGCTGAATAGAACCATACGTAAACTTATTACTCAGAAATTTTCACTCACTAAAATTAAAAATAATGCCACGTCGCACAGACATCAGTAAAATTCTAATTATCGGTTCAGGCCCCATTGTAATCGGGCAGGCCTGCGAATTCGATTATTCAGGTACACAAGCTTGCCGCTCGCTGAAGGAAGAGGGTTTTGAAGTGGTTTTGATCAACTCAAACCCTGCCACTATCATGACAGACCCCATGATGGCAGACGCAATCTACCTGAAGCCTCTCACCACTACATCCATAAAAGAGATTGTTGAGATAGAAAAACCTGATGCCGTGCTCCCAACCATGGGCGGGCAGACAGCCCTGAACCTTGCCCGCGATTTGCAACACGAAGGTTTCTGGCGCGAGAAGAATATCAAAATTATCGGTGTGAACATGGATGCCGTGGATATCACCGAAGATCGCCAGCTGTTTCGCGATTTGATGGAGGATATCGGGATAGAGCAGTGCCGCAGCCGAACAGCACACTCCCTGCTCGATGCCAAAGAAATTGTGGAAGAGCTTGGCGGCCTGCCGATTGTAATACGCCCCTCTTTTACACTTGGGGGTACCGGTGGCGGTATTGTTTGGAATGAAGGTGAGTTTGAGAGAAAAGTACTGCGCGGTTTAGAGATGAGCCCTGTTCATCAGGTACTTATTGAGGAGAGCATTTTTGGGTGGAAGGAGTTTGAGCTGGAGCTGCTTCGCGACAGAAATGATAACGTTGTGATTGTATGCCCCATTGAAAACCTTGATCCAATGGGTGTGCACACGGGCGACTCTATAACCGTTGCTCCTACCCAAACATTAACGGACAAACAATATCAGTTGATGCGAGATGCAGCCATTAAAATGATGCGCTCCATTGGTGATTTTGCCGGAGGCTGCAACGTTCAGTTTGCAATGGAACCGGGCAGCGACAGGCTGGTGGCTATCGAAATTAATCCGAGGGTGAGCCGTTCATCTGCGCTTGCATCGAAAGCAACCGGCTACCCGATTGCCAAAATCGCCACAAAGCTTGCTGTTGGCTACTCTCTCGACGAACTCCCCAACCCAATCACACAGGTCTCATCAGCCTGTTTTGAACCCTCGATCGACTATGTGGTGGTGAAAATACCACGTTTCAATTTTGATAAGTTCTCCGGTGTGGACGAAGAATTAACAACACAGATGAAAGCCGTTGGCGAGGTGATGTCGATAGGGAGAACTTTCCCGGAAGCTATGAATAAAGCGTGGCAATCACTTGAAGTTGGCCGCTCGGGCCTGGGTGCTGACGGATACGACAATCCCGATAGAAAAACGGTTCGTGAAAGGCTTCTGAAACCATACTGGGATCGCACATTACACATTCGAAATGCATTCAAATTTGGTGCATCGGTCGAGGAGATAGCTGATATTACCAAAGTTGATCCCTGGTTCTTGCAACAAATTCGATACATGGTAAGCCTCGAAAACCGCACTGAGGGTCAAGCACTCGATACAATTTCGAAAGAAGATCTGTACGAGGTGAAAAGGGCCGGCTTTTCTGATGTTCAAATTGCATGGCTTTTGAGCAAATCAGGCGAGAAAGTGACAGAGAATCAGGTTCGAAAAAAGCGCCTTGAAATGGGCCTAAAGCCAAGCTTTAAGCTGGTAGACACCTGTGCTGCTGAGTTCCCGGCAGAAACCCCATACTACTACTCCTCATACGAAAGTGAAAATGAAAGCATCGTTACCGACCGCAAGAAGGTGATGATTCTCGGCAGCGGCCCTAACCGCATTGGGCAGGGAATTGAGTTTGATTATTCCTGTGTACATGCAGTTCTTGCTGCTCAGGAGATGGGTTACGAAGCTATTATGGTAAACTGTAATCCCGAAACCGTATCCACCGATTTCGATATTGCCGATAAGCTCTACTTTGAACCGGTTTACTGGGAGCGCGTGCTCGATATTTTTGAGCATGAAAAACCGGAGGGGGTAATTCTTCAGGTAGGCGGACAAACAGCCCTCAAACTTGGTAAAAAGTTTGTGGAAGACGGAATCAAAATTTTTGGTACAGAGTTCGAGCGCATTGATTTTGCAGAAGACCGGGGTGAGTTCTCAAAGCTTCTGAAACGCCTTCACATTCCATTCCCCGATTACGGAACTGCACGAAATGCAGACGATGCCGTTACGATCGCCGACAAAGTTGGCTACCCGGTACTCATTCGCCCAAGTTATGTATTAGGTGGCCAGGGAATGCGAATTGCCGTGAAGGAGGAGGAGCTTCGACGCTATGTGGAAAAAATTCTGCAAACACACCCCGAAAACGATTTTCTCATCGATAAATATCTCGACAAAGCCATTGAGGTGGATGTAGACTCGGTGTTTGATGGGGAACAACTACACATTGCCGGTATTATGCAGCACATTGAACCGGCCGGGGTACACTCAGGCGACTCAACCGCTGTAGTACCCCCATACTCACTCAGTAAGCTTGTGATTGATACCATTCAAACCTATCAGGAAAGAATTGCCAATGAGATGGGAATTGTAGGTTTTTTGAATGTGCAGTATGCGGTAAAAAACGAAGAGGTGTACGTTCTCGAAGCAAATCCGCGATCCACCCGAACCATTCCGTTTCTTGCAAAAGCAACTGAAAGGCCGGAGGCAAAAATAGGTGTAAAAGTGATGCTGGGAGCAAAACTTTCTGAGTTTGATCTTGAATCGAAGCTGAAGAACTGGGCCATTAAGGAGCCGGTTTTTCCGTTTGACAAGTTCCCGGAAGTGAAAAAAGAGCTTGGCCCGGAGATGAAATCAACCGGCGAAAGCATCTACTTTATGGAGAACTTCAACGACGAACATTTCAGAAAGCCGTACGAGTTTAAGAATCTTTATTTGAGTAAGTAGCGGGACCAAGTTAAGTTATGAATTCGTTACATTTGGCACCCAGGAAGCCATCTTCCGCACCAGACAGAAGTTCATTTGGTAGTTTCCCAAATAGTGTGCCTGTAAAGCTTTTTACTGCAAGTTTTGATCAAAACCACATACTTCTTGCAACGCCCTGCGATCTTCATCGGATAGCCGGATGTTAACCAGATCTTGATTACCCATCAGATGATACATTATGGAAGTGGGATTTTCCACGTGGTCAATACCCAAGGCATGGCCTGTTTCGTGAGCCAGAACAAGTTTAAGCTCCCTCAATCCATTGAAGTGGAATACATTTATACTGCTCTGTGTGCCGTGCCATTCGTATGAACCCTGAGTGAAGCGGCGGGTGCCGGAGAATGTGCGGTTGTACTCTTCAATAGCACTGTTTTTTTGGGCAATTCTTCCATTCAGATAGCTCTGCTGCCTGTTGAGTTCATCTGCCTCGGAGCTGAGAAGTATCCGGCGCCTGTCGAGTTCGCGGTTTCGTATTTCAATTTGTCGCTGCCTATCTTCAAGCTGCTTTATCTGGGCTTCGTCAAACCCTCCCTGAGCATTCAACTGACGTATCCAGTTTTGAAGAACATCAACATCAGATTGCAGCTGACGGGCATCGTCGTTGTATTCGTCAAGCCGGGTATCATATCGGTCCTGTGCCTGATTGTATTCCCTTTCAAGCACACTTAATTCCACCCGCATCGACTCAATTCGCTGATTTTGCTGCCTCTCCAAACTGCTGCGTGCCTGATCTTCGGAATAGATTAAGTGTACCGGAACCCGTCCCTCATCAGATACAGCAACCAGTTGCCGGCCAGCCGCCGCCGACCATAGCGCGGCTACTTCTGCAAGGATCTCTTCCAACTGGGTTTCTGTGATAGCGTATCGGTTATCTATTTCACCAACAGTAAGTGTTAGAGTTTCTGAACAGGGATCTGTAGCCGCCGGAGTAAGCATCGGGTTATGTTTACCAGCAAGCGAAAGATATATTACTGCAAGCAAGAGTGCAGTAAAAAAGAAGATAATTTTTGCGATACCGGATGTCATAAAGTCGGGTTAGATGGAATAAAGATATTAATATTCGCGCCGCCAACGCAGGTCAACACCCTCTCTTGAATCATCACCCTGTGTTATGATAAGCTCAAGGTTTTCCCTAAGCAGATATTCAAGCATGAAGAGAGTTTTTGGCCGTGATGAACCCACTTCATTAAGAATCGCAAAAAATGTTCTTTCGTTTAGAAACCAGCCGGTTTTTATAGATGTAGTGTTATTAGAGCCGGAACGAGTATTATCAATCTGTACAACGTCAATGCCGAGGCGCTGAGAAGCAAGCATTTCAACCCTGTCCAGAAGTACTTCAAGAGCAAAGTCTGCCGCCGATGGGCTGCTTCCGCTTCCTGCAACCACCTGCTCCCATGATTCCAGTTCGTAAAACGGTTTGCCAAACAGGGTATAGCTGATAATGTCCTGCAGTTCAAGCTGAGGGTCGCTATCAAACCTGAAATCTGGATCTTGCAAGGTTCCATCAATAATATAGAATATGTTTACTCCGGGAGATTGTGGCGGTGTATATCGGGTGGTGATGTTTAACTGCGGATCGTCAATTGGGCCAAAAAAGCCTACAATGGCTTCATCAAGCTCAAAGTTTCTTCCAAGTGGGCGCACGAAACCACGCAGCCCCTCGAGAGTACCAAACATTTGAAGCTCTTCTCCCGGCTCTTTTAGAAGATCAAGCTCACCGCCGAGGGCAAACTCAAGATCGAGGTATTGCCGGCTTCGAATAAGGAAATTTCTGCCAAAGTTTACGTTCATCTCCATCGCAAGCTGGTCGTAAAATTCGAACGGCTCGGGCTCTTCTTCGTCATCAAGAACTACATCCTCAACAACCCGTTCTCCGAAGTTTTGCAGATTTACCAATCCGTTCAAAAATGTAACGTCTCCGCGTAAAACCGGGTTTTCAGCCGAGCCGCTGAGATTTGCAGTTGCATTAACAAGTGCATTGAACTCCGGCGTATTTATTGCGCGGAACTGGTTGGCCGTCATGTTGATGTTGATTGATGAAGGTACAAGATTTACAATGTCAACTTGCCCTGTAGCCCTAAGCCTGCCCGGGCCACTTCTGAGTGTAAACTGTTGCAGCTCAATCTTATCCGGTTCAAAACCAATACTTGAGGCAATTTCAGTAAGGTTTAATCCCGCCGGAACTACCCTCATAGAGCCCCCGGTGAGAACCAGGCGCCCTCGTGGCTCAAGGTTTGAAATTATGCCTGTGAGGGAGATATTTCCTTCAAGACGCCCTGAAATGGAGCGAATCAGATCGGGATCTACATAGCTGTTGAGCAGGGCAAGGTCAAAATTGTTGGTACTGAAGTCTACTTCAACACTGTCGTCATCAGCGGGGAGAAGCACTTCAGCCTGTTTAAGGTTAACAAGCAAGGGTAAATTTGCATTGAAATCGAGGATCGGTACACGGTCTTTTACAACTTTTCCTGCAAACCCGATCTTTTCATTTTCATGCAAATAGGAGATATCAACTCCAATACTATCAACCCGGATTCCGGAAAATAACCCTTGTTTAACAGAAAGGTTTCCGCTTAGTTCGGGATTTCCCGCAATTCCGCTTAGATTCGCCTCAGCGGATATATTTCCTTCTGTTTGCGCCGGTGCTCCTTCCGGCAGAAATGAAAGCCAGTAGAGCAGGTCTGATTCGTTTAGCCTGAACGAGCCTGATATTTCTCTTTCAAAAAACTGTTCATCAAACGTGAGCGGATCGCCGGGTAAAAAGGGTACCTGAAGATTCGCATAGAACAGTTCTTTGTTTTCAAACCACCCCCCGGCATCAGCAAGAAGCCACTCATCAGCGATGGATGCATCAAACCGCAGCGAATCCATACGGCCTTGTTCATACTCAAAATCACGTAAGAGTCCGGTTGCCTTAACATCGAGTTCATCCGTGGTGTTAATGACTTCGATATTTCCGGATAGAAATCCACTAAAAAAGCTTTGTTCAAGTATGGTTTGCTGCAGTTCACCAAGATTTAGATTTCCGGCATCAATGCCTACATGTTGCTTTAGTGAGTCAACATGAGGTGCCCAGAGGGTCATGTACGACTCATCATCATCTGTGCGAATGGTGAGGGTGTCAACGCGCAGAATATCATCTGCAAAGGTTACATCGAACGGGTTTGAAAGCCGAAGATTTCGCTGCCGGGTGTTGAATTCTAGCGAGGATGTTCGAAGCATCGCCTGCAGAGAATCTACCCGGAAACTACCGCTCTGAGAAATGGAGCTCTCATTCTCATTGGAGAGAAAAAAACTGATATCACCAAATGTTTCATCTTGCCGAATGGTAGTGTAAGTTTGAAGCTGCACATCCTGTACGCCGGTTTGCATAACCACAGGTTTAAAAATATGCAACCGGGCGTCCACTTCCGGTTCTTCTGTAATTAACGCCTTTACTGAGGCTGTGATTCTTTCTGCGGTAAACAGGTTATCAACAAGTATCTGCTCGATTTCGGCGTTACCGTTGAATTCAAGTATATCCGACTGATTACGCGCAAGCTGCCCGCTCATGCCCCCCTGAATGTCAAGATCTTCAAAGCCAAACAGTGTTGCGAAAGGTGAGAGGTTTTTCAGTACAAGGTTAAAATCGAGCCGGTTGCTGCTATTGGTAAAATCGGTAATATGCTGGTAGAGAGAAAAGCCTGCATCTGCAATGGGGCTCTCCAAAATTCCTCTTTCGATGGTTATGAACTGATCCTGAATGAGCAGATCTGCCTGAAATGCATCGATCTCTTCTCCATTTACCACACTGGAATCGAGTGAAGCTGATGCAAGAAGCCATAAATTTTCGAGTTCTGCAGAGCGCCCTTCACCAATGAGGGAACCGTTGATGTAGGTTCGTAAGTCTTCGAGACCGGTAATTTCAGCAACATTAAATTCTCTGAGAAAAAGAGAAAAGCTATACGATGGATCGTCCATCCAATTATCAGCAAGCAGATTAACTTCTGCAATGCTTCTGCCAAGCTGAGCAAAAAATTCTCCATCAATAACATCCTGATCTATGACACCGGAAAATTTCAAGGCCGAAAAGGGTTGGTCACCGAAACGGTTGCCGTTAATTTCAAGGTTCACATCAGCTGAGAAAATCTCTCTATCAAAGCCTTTTCCTGTTGTCTTTGCCGTGATATCAAGGTCGCTGTTGAAGGCTTCATCATGCAGCCATGTTGCAATATTTGTGTTTTGAGAGTTTATTTCGATATCCCAGGCTGGCTGTTCACCGAGCAGATCTTCGATTAATGCACCAAACAGAATCTGCTCATCTTTATAGCAAATGCTTCCGGTGAGAGCGGCATCGCCCTGATTGAACGAATATTCAGATTCAAATGCATCCATTCCATACGGCTCGAAATCAAACCCGGAGAGAGATATGGAACCTTGCCAGTTGGTTGCATTTGGATCATCAGGCAGAAACTCACCCTCCCCTGTAAAGGAGAAGCGTTCTAACTTTGCAGGGGCTTCAATCCCTGTAAGCGCATTAACATCAAGGCCTTCCAGTTGAAAATCGGCCTGTTTAACAGTAATTTGATCTTCTATGCCAATTCGGATACCTGCATGAAGGTTTTGCAAGCCAGTTGCCGTAGCCTGAAGTGAGAGGTTCAGATCATCGAGCCTGCCTCCTGCACTGAACGAAATATTTAAATTCTGCCGCAGCGGCAGGTCTTCGAGGTACAAGGCAAGATCTTCCCTGCTGAGCAGTAATTCAGTTTTTTGGTTTATTTCTCCCTCGATTTCATAGTCAGCAGTGGCTTCGAGCAGGGTGCGCCCGGTATTGATTGCAAGCGTTTCGAGGGTAATGCGGTTCTCATCTCCACGCGCGGCAAGATAAACGTCTATCGGTTCCGGCAGGCGCTCTTCTCGCAGTTGAAAAGAGAGTTCATTTACCGAGCCGAAAAACCCGGTATGGGAGGCTCCGGCAGCAAAATCGAGATAGAGGTCGTCTATATGAAGTAATTCATCTGGCAACAGAAGTGCTGACTCTATTCTGATATCTACATGGTGGAGACGGGCAAACTCCAATGCCCATTCAAGCGGTTCGGGCTCTTCTGTTGCGGGCTCAAACTCGGGCAGCAGGTTTACAACATTCCAGCTTGAGTCGGCAAGTTGTTCAACAGAGATGTAACCGTTATAAAGCTGAAGCTCATCAACGGTATGCGGAGAGCGAAGCAGTGAACGCAGATTGTAACGGATACGTATGGAATCAATATTCGCTACGGTTTGCTGGCGGTTATCCAGAAGATGCATGCTGTTGATTACGAAGCCGTGCAGTAGATCACCCCTGATGGACTCAATAGCCAGTTCACCGTTAAGTTGATTGTTTGCCTGTTCTATAACGATTCCGGTAATTCTGTCGAAAACCCAGTCGCTTTTTAGTGCAAACCGAATCGCCACGGCCAGAATAAATAAAACAGAAATTGTTACAACTATCTGTTTAAACCAGCGTTTTTGATATGTCTTTTTTTCTGAACTCATTAAAATGCCTGGCCAATACTAAAATGAATACCAATTCTGTTCCAGCCCGATCCAAAATTTTGTCCGTCGAAAATGTTCAAATCTTCATCCGTTGGGTTTAGTTTATATGCAACATCAACGCGGATGGGGCCAATGGGTGACTGATATCGGAAACCTCCGCCGGCACCAAACTGAAGTGGGCGCTCGTCTAAATTGCTGAGGCTTTCCCAAACCTGCCCGCCATCGAGAAACGCCGCAACTCCAAAGTTTGGAATTATCTGTGTTAATTGCTGCCTCAGTTCTACATTAAAAGAGAACGTGGAGCGCCCGCCAATTGGTACATATCCGGCAAAAACGCCATCATCTTCAAACGTTGGAATACTTGGACCGAGTTCTTGCCTGTTCCAACCGCGAACTGAGTTTGTACCACCTGTAAAGTAGCGTATGTTTGCCGGCAAGGTATCATCCTGGTTATAGAAAATTACCCCTCCGTTTACCCGTTTGGCCAGTGTAAGTGAGTTTGAAAATGGAGTAAACCGGCGCACATCGAGATTAAATTTCTGAAAAGAGAAGTTAGCTTCGCCAAAAATTCCTGAAAACTCTGCCGATGGCTGCACCACCCATCCACGCTGATCGCGGGAAAATCCTTCGGCGTAGTATCCCGAGAGTGTGATTGATGAGATTGTATATCGTAATTTGGGTTCAATCAGTTCAATCGTTGCATCCCGTGCACGCTCCTCGTTTGCTGAAAATTCGTAAGAAATAGATGCCGTTCTGTTTCGCTGTGGGCGATATAATAATCCTGTATTAAAACCAACCTGGTATAATTCGAAGGCCGGTTCAAGCCGGTGTAAACCGAAAGCGGATGTTACGTTACTGCCTCTGGAGTTATAAACGTATGGTACAAGATAATCTGCACCAATACGCTGCTCTATAAATGAGGCACGCGCATTTATTCCAAGCCTGTGGCCTGTTCCGTTTATATTTCTATGGCGCCAGGCAACCTGCCCGCGAACAATCTCTTCCCGCCCAACACCTATGGATGTTTCAATGGTTCGAGGAGGATACTCCCTTATTCTGATTAGAGCCGTAAGTGTGGAATCTTTCTCTTGCTCAGGCAGGGTAATGGTAGCGAACCGAAACAGATGATGATTAAAAATACTTCGTTGTGCCACCTGCATTTGCCTTCGGCTGTAAACATCGCCTTCTCTGATATCCGTCTGGCGGATCAAGACTCTTTCGGGTACACTAAGGTCGCCTTCTATCTTAAAATCAGTGAAAAACGTTTTTGAGTTTGGAGTTAATCGAATAACCACATCAACCCGGTTGGCGATGGAGTCTACATCGGCCTCAATCTCAATTTCAGGCCAGGCGTATCCCAGATTTTCAAGCCTTTCCCGGAAGGCACCTTCAACATCTGGCTGACGAATAAGCTGATAGCGCTGATCTTGCCTGAAATCATGACGCTCGGAAGTTCGAATAAAATCGCGCGATTCGCGTATCTCTTGTTTGGTCTGTTCGTCGGCCTCAATCTCAATCTGGCTGGACACAATTCGAAGAGGTGAGCCTTCATCAATATGAAAAGTTACAATTTTCCGCCAGTCGCGGCGGCGATCCTTTATTTCATATCGCACACGTACGTTATGAAAACCACGGCGCTGGTAAAATCTTTCAATTCGAACAATGTCTCGCCGTAATTCTGTTTCACTTAAAACAAAATCGCTGTGCCTTCCAAATAGTTTTCTATAAACACGAGGTCGCGAAGTGGCTATCAACTGTCCTAAAACAATGCTTCTGAACTCTTCATTACCCTCGAAAGAAATAGTCCATACTATGGGATCTCTTTCTTCACTTTCGTTTGCTAAAGCTGTGGCTGCAAAAAGAGAAATGATGAACAGAAAAGAAATAAAGAGGAATTTCGTGGTGATGATATCGGGGTATTTTATTGGAAAACAAATCAATAGGGTAACATTTAAACCGATTTAAAATAAGAATAATTGTATTAGGTCACTGAAAAAAATATTGGCAGGTGCAGCAATGTAATTCAAAAAACCGGCATCGCATCTTATGCGAATTATATTTCAAAGGACGAGACGTGTATATTGAAGCGGAGTATGAACATTAACTTAAGATAAAGCGAAGCGAGGAAATTGCCTGTGAAGCATTGAATTAGTT
The DNA here is from genome assembly GCA_007693395.1 of Balneolaceae bacterium. Taxonomy (GTDB): domain Bacteria; phylum Bacteroidota; class Rhodothermia; order Balneolales; family Balneolaceae; genus Rhodohalobacter. Next base: position 41,325 of record REDS01000079.1, read on the forward strand.
TTCTAATTGATAACAATATGTAAATGAACAAAAAACTAAGGCACGTTTCACAAGTTGTTCACATTTTGGTAATAGCTTTACGTTGATTTAAATCAAAATAGTATATGCTTCGATTTTCAAAATTAATCACGTCTGTTTTTTTGATTGGCTTACTGCTTAGCTCCTGCAGTGCTCCCGCACTCGATGATTACAGTGATGTGCAATTTGAACTGATCAACCAAAATGGCGAAACTGTAATTTTTCCTGATGATTTTGCCGGCTCGCCTTTGGTAATGGGATTTATCTATACCCATTGCCCGGATATCTGCTCATTTATCACGGCTAATGTTGGCAAAGTGTATGAGGAGATAAGCGGGGGAGAGAATGTGCAATTTGCACTGGTTACGTTCGATCCGGAGCGGGATACACCGGAAGTTCTTAAAACGTACGCCCAGGCTTTTGATATGGACAGGGAGCCGTTCCAGTTTTTAACTGCATCACCTGAAGTTATTGATGCATTTATGAGCAGGGTTAGTGTGCGTACACAAGAATCGTACTCGCGCGATCTCGAAGATGGAGAGCGGATGTATTTCATCAGCCATTCAGACAAGATTTTGCTTATTGACAAAAATTCACGCCTCATTTTCGATTATGGCGGAAGCATGACCCCCGTAAACATTATCATTGAAGACCTCGAAAAATTATGAACGCATCATTTATTAAGGTACTGTTTTTGGCTTTTGCCATTCCATTTTTCTTCAGCTGTACCAGCGAAGAGGAGATACAGTCCGGGGCTCAGCTCGAGCTTCCTGAAGATGGAATTGAAATAGTTGATGCCTGGGCAAGGCCCGGCCGCGATGGGGGTGTTTCAGCCATTTATATGCATGTGCTTAACGGCTCGGCAGAAACAGACACACTGGTTGCATTTTCATCTCCTGTTGCCGGTTTGGTTGAACTCCATGAAACGTTTGACAGGGGCGATGGCATGATGGGAATGCGTGAATCTGAAGAACCGTACTTTCCTGCAAGAAGTATAGTAAGTATGCGCCCCGGAGGATTACATGTGATGCTGATGCAGCTGAACAGGGCACTACGTGAGGGCGATGAAGTTGAACTTTCACTTACCTTTTCACAGGCAGGTGAATTTACAATTACAGCACCGGTTCGTTCACCGGAATAACACCAGCAAATTATTTCATCTCAAGCTCTGCTTTCTCTGAGCTGAACCCTACGTTTTCATCCTTATCTTCGCCGATTGCGCGCTCCATTTCAGCGCGCAATTTTTGTATAGAAAGACCGCTGGTTAAGGCACCATTCTTTGCGATAGAAATACGCCCCGTCTCCTCTGATACCACCACTACAAACACGTTATTCGTTTCACTAATACCAACAGCAGCCCTGTGGCGTGTTCCAAATACAGATGAGAGATTAGGGTTTTGTGAAATTGGAAGATAACAGCTTGCGGCTACGATCCGGTTATTTCTGATTACCACAGCACCGTCGTGAAGCGGCGTATCTTTTTGAAAAATCGTCTGAAGAAGATCGGCATTCACCCGTGCATCCAGCCTTGTGCCAACATCAACCAAATCCTGCAGCGATGATGAACGGGCAAATACAATCAATGCGCCGGTTTTGGTTTGTGCCATATTTCGTACGGCGTCAATTACTTCTGAAATCATATCATCCGAGCCCGATTTTCCAACAAATCTATCAAAAGAGGTATTTTGCCCAAGATTGTACAGCAGTTTACGGATTTCAGGCTGAAAGATGATGAATACCGCCAAAACACCAACATCGAGCACGCTACGCAGCATAAAGTTCAGAGTAGAAAAGCCAAGCAAGCTAACTCCCGCATTCAATATAATGATGAACAGCAACCCCAATGCGGCCTGAAGTGCAAACGTACCTCGAATCCATCTGTAGAGATAATACAGAACAAGGGCAATAACAAGCGTCTCAAGCAGGTCTTTAAGGCCAAACTCTATAAAACCGATTGGTATCAATGTAGAATATTAGATGGATTTAAATTTTTTCTTTTAATGAAGTCGCTCAAACTAACGATTCTACTCAGAGTTATTAAACTCATTTTAATATAACATGAATTCAATCTTAGAATTTGGAAAATGAGCCTCCCCTCCTTCATAAGGAGGGGTCTGGGGTGGTTGCCGAACTTAAATCAGGACTACAAATTGAGAAATTAACTCAATTACCTTTTTGAACCACCCCTATATCCCCTTCTTGGAAAGGAGGGGACTAGCTAGTCGCCTTTTTCAATGGATTATTTTCGAACTCCTGTTAATATAGTCTAATTGATTCTATTCTTAAATGTTGTGCTAAAGAAAAAAAAGCAGAATCCATTCAGCCCAAATAATTACCGCTCTTTTTTAAAGCACAGTAGATTTTTATGGAATCGTTTGCCTCTCGTACATCATGCACTCTCAAAATTTTTGCGCCATTGATAATGCACTGATAATGCAAAGCAATAGTGCCGGCAAGGCGATCGTCAACATCTCTGTTGTTTAAAATTTGGCCAATCATCGATTTTCGGGATGCACCAACAAGTATTGGGTACCCCAAATTGGAAAAGGCGTACAAATTATTGATGAGCTTTAAATTATGCTCCAGAGTTTTGCCAAAACCAATTCCGGGATCAATCATTACAGATTTTACGCCACTCCTGATGAGGTGATCGGTTTTTGTTTTGAAAAACTGTTTGATCTCTTCAACAACATCCTCATAAACCGGATTTTTCTGCATGGTTTT
>REDS01000002.1 GCA_007693395.1 Balneolaceae bacterium
TTAATTTTTAATTCGGCTCCTTCGGCTTGTTTCGATAGCCCTCTGGCCTCCATATGTTGGGTAATTTCACCCTTCAGGTATTCAATATGTTGTTCGTAGTTTTCGCTTAACTCACCTTCAGCATCAGAAACAAAAAATCCGAATGAATTATAAGAAGCGAGTTCAAAATCAGGTGATTGCTCCAGAACGGATACCCTTGTAGTTTGGCAGGCTGTAAAAATGAAAAGAGACAGTGCCAGGGCTAAAACAAACGGATTTAAATATTTCATGACGGTATGTATGATATAGATTATCAGGTAAAGCAATGTTTTCAGTTATTTGAATCTAAATTAAAATGACACAAAATAAAAAAGGAGAAGCAATTGGCAATTATGTTAACATGCCGGTTGCTTCTCCAGTAATGAGTCAGAACTGCTATTTACTGATGTTTCTCAATCAGTTTCTCGTAATCTTGTACAGTTCCGTTATCCAAACAGCACTCAATAATTTGCTTGCCAAGATCACTGAGGTCAGGGGAGTTGAAACTGTCCAGCATTCTGTGGAAAAACTCCATCAGAATTTCTGCACCTGCATCATAACCCTCTTCCTGAACTTCTCTTTGAAGCTCAACCTGCAGTAACCACGGTGGAATAGTACGGCCTTCGAATGTCATAAACTTGAGAGCATATCCGAGTACGTTGCATCTTGCCGGCTCAATTTGTTCCGGAGTAAAGGTTGCATTTCCTTTACGTGCAATGTAATCTCTCACTACCCATTGCGACATGAAGCCAACTTTCCAGGCCCCAATATTTTGGTTTGGTGTAAGGATGTATTGAACTTTTGGTGTCTGTACAATCTGGTCTAACAGCAGATTGGCTTGTTTCACCTTTTTACCGGTTGCAAATGGCCAGTAACTTCCAACACCTTCACTGCTGATTCCTTCCGTTTGAATAATGCTTGGATTTGCGTGGCCACGAGGGGCAACCAGTCTCCAGAGCCAGGCAAGTGCAGGTGGCAATACATGCATCAGCCCAACAATTCCATAGTTGGGCTCTTCCTTTGTACAGGGCGGAGTTCTCAAGCCTATACTTCTGATATCAATACCTACGGGCTCCTTCACAATATCGGGTACAATTTCCCGTGGAAGAATTACTCTTGGATTAGGACAGGGAACCCCCGGCTCATCGTAAATGTGCTCCCATATCATGGCGCGGCCATTTGGTACCGATTCAATATTGAGAAATAGCAGCGGTTTCGGAGGTACTGCGGTTAGCTTCTCAAGGCTTGGGTCTGTTCCATACTCTGTGATGTGATCAACCCGAACAAACCATCCTTCTTCAGCATCTTCCAGCCAAAGTTTTTGGTCATCTTTTTGCAACGATGGATGGCAGAGAGCCATGTCATCGGTTACAGGGAGGAGATCACACGATTTAGGAAGTTCCAGATATCGCTTGTCTTCTTTGAACAGGTTGTCACCAAGCAGCAGGCGACCATCAGTCATACGGTGAGGCTGCTGTAGCATTTCGCTCTTACCGCCGCCACTGGCACCTTCGTGCATGAATGTAACGATGTTATCGTAAGGGGTTTTTACCTGCACGGCAGAGCAGTGAGCCGTTACCCAGCCCTCTTCCTCACCCTGGCCAATTAACATGCCGTAAACACCTTTCTTGGCACTCGGGCCGGGATAAAGGTTGTAGCTGAACATTTCGTAATTATCCGGCTGCCGGTTGTGAACAACCACTTGATTGCCTTCAAAGTGGGTGTGCCTGAATGGCGGGGCAGTATAAATAAAAGCTGTAGGTGTGTAGTTTTCGTCGAGTTCATCAGGATTAACCATACCTTGCAAAAGAGCGAGCCCTAAACCGAAAAAACCGGCATTTGCAGGAATTATCGCTACGGCTTTATAGCCCATACCCATTTTCCCTGCATTGAAGAAGAACATGGCAAGGTCTTGTGTTTTGAGCCAATCAAAGGTTTCCGTTCGAAGCGGATCAAAATCTTTATCAAAACGGTTTTTGAATGTCTCTTTGTCAGTAGGAAGGTCATCTGCAATAAGCATGCAGTTAGGGTCTCTGCGGCGCATGTACGCTTCTGTATAGTTTGCAGCTATCCCATTTTTTACCCTGTGAACAATGGCCTCTTTTTTTATTTCACCGTTCGGCAGGGTGTAATTAACTTCAAATTCCGTCCCCTTTTCACCTCCAACAGAAAGGTTAACAAGATCTTCTACAGTTTTTGCAACGGTTACACTTGGTGCCTCTTGAATAAGCATCTCAAGTTCTGCTGGCAGCTTAAACTTGAATGCTGGTTTTTGTGTTGATGTCATACGTATCAAATTTTAGTGGTAATTAGTTATAGCTATCAAATTAATAGCTACAGCCCTAAACTTAAAAAAATGATTTTATCTAAATATGAAGGGACTATGATTTATTTAGATTCACAATAAATATTCTTTGTGGTATTTTTTAAGTAGAGAGAAAAGGTCAAGTCCCAAATTCTGTGTAAAAACAAAATCGGTTAAGCTGCCAGTTTAAAGGAGATTCGGTTATCGGTTTGGGTTATTTGGTGATTGTTGC
>REDS01000034.1 GCA_007693395.1 Balneolaceae bacterium
CACCCAATCCGCCAACAGGTAAAGAGTGGGTTGAGAAAATTGCTGCAGAGATGGGGGTAAAACCGAAATATCGTGTTGCAACGAAGTCTGTTATGGCTGTCATGGGTATGTTTATGCCAGTTATGAGGGAATCCAGAGAGATGCTTTATCAGTACGACCGGGATTACGTGTTCAGCAGTGGAAAGTTTGAAAAACGATTTGGTATAAAACCTACACCTTATGAGGCCGGAATCAAGGAGGTTTTAAAGAGTCTTGAAACGATCTGATTTCAGTTTTCCAATAAACTTTTCATCTTTTTAGTGATGAAATTCGTAGCAAATTTAGGTGCAATCCGGTACATTTTATCGAGCATTTTTGCATCAGAACCAACTAGCACACGAAACGCATTTTTCTCAATTCCGGATATTACATGGGATGCAGCTTTTCCAGCAGGCATAGGTTTATGGTCTGAATCAGTGCCGGCCTCAGGCATATCCAGCCCGGAGTTTGAACTGATGTTTGTGGCTATAGCACCTGGAAATACAACCGTCACCTTTACATTTGTCTCTTTTAGTTCGGCATAAAGGCCTTCTGTTAATAGCTTAACAGCAGCTTTTGAAGCTCCGTAGATGGTTTGCCCCGGTACCGGAAGGAAACCACCCATACTGCATACATTTACAATGTGTGCCTCAGGCCTGCCGAGAAAGATTGGTAAAAATACCTTTGTTAAATATAGGGTACCATAAAAATTTACATCAAATACACGTTCAGCATCTTCGAGTGATAGCTCATTTACAGGGATAAACTTTTGGATGATACCTGCATTATTTATCAACCCGTCAACAGTTCCGAATTGATCGATTACCTGCCGGGGCAGATTTTCGCAGGCTTTCCTGTCTGTAATATTGAATTCAATCGGAAAAAAAGAGCCTTTATTCTCTTCTGCCAGATTTTGTGTATCAGTGAGTCCGTTTTTATCGAGATCAATACCGGCAACCATCGCGCCTTTCTTTACAAGCTGTAACGCCATTTCACGGCCAATGCCGTTTGCAGCTCCTGTTAATACAAATACCTTATTTGAAATCTTCATACGTTATTTCTTTAAAAATTGTGTACTTACTTAAAATTGAATGTTTAATTGCACAATGACAATAGGGGGGTGCCTGATATCCCGTTTGGAAATGTATGGGCAACGAATCATGAAATTGAAGTATCTTTTGAAATGATTCAGGTGAATACTCGAAGCAAAATTGGTAACTATGAAAATTTCCTATCTATTTGTTTACGGAACTCTCCGATCAGATTTTCCAAAGAAATCACCTGTAAAAAATATTCTGAATCTTTATGCAGAGTGGTGGTGCAAAGCAACGGTAAAGGGGAAGCTGCATGATATTGATTGGTATCCCGGTTTGGTTCCATCTCATAATCCGCAAGACAGAGTATCAGGAGAGATTTTCAGGATTATGGATGAGCAATCTCTTCTCTCCGGCCTGGATGAGTACGAAGGATGTTCGGAAAATTATCTGGAACCACATGAATATCGCAGGGAAGTAATTCCTGTGATAACTGAAGAAGGAGAAATAGTTTTGGCGTGGGTATATCTATACAATTGGGATGTTAACGATGAATCCCAAATACATTCGGGAGATTATTTGAATCCATAGAATTTGTGCATCTTCCCCGATTCTGCGCCCCGATACTCCTGCTCCGGGAACAGTTAGCCTTAATGAACACACTTACCCATTCAGAACGACGATTGGGCCGGGCTGCTTCGGCTCATTGATTTTGAACTGCATTTTAATAATGATTTACAGCCGTAAATTCCTTTCATTAAACCATATCAAAACCAACGAACCAAACATGCATTTAATTGAAAAGAAAATTATACCAAGCATACGATAAGCTGGAAAGACAGCGCGAGAAGATCCTTCAGAAAACAGAAGGGTTAAACGGGGATCAGTTATCACGGAATCCTGCAGAGGGAAAATGGAGCATTCTGCAGATTTTAGCTCACCTGGTAAAAGCAGAGTCACTCTCATTAACGTTCATTGAGCGCAGTTATTCGCGATACAGTGAACTGCCGGATGCCGGAATCTCTTCAGCAATTCGTTTTCAGTTGCTGAAGTGGGGATTGAAGCTACCCATTTCATACAAAGCTCCTGCAATGGCAGACACAACCGGTTATAATCCAGACTTTGATGAACTGATAAATGACTGGGAAAAAGTCAGAGATCGCCTGAAACTATTTATCGAGGAGTGTGATGATGCCAGCCTTGGAAAATCTGTTTATAAGCATCCAAGGGCAGGAGATCTCAATGTACTGCAGGCCACTAAATTTATGCAATTTCATGTGGCTCATCACGAAAAGCAGCTGGAAAATCTGATTACAGCAGTGAAAAGTTAGCCGCGGGCGGGAAACGGACTCACCTGTACCAATCTTGAAAATGCATCATTAAGCAGGCCGGTATATGTTTCGTTCTGATTTTGGAGCAGAAGACGTTGATTTGTATTTAAACGTCCCCAGGCAACAGCATCACCTGTTTCGTTATCCCAAATTAAATATTTCGACTCAAACCGAAGCCTCTCCTCAATCTGATTCTCATGGCCTGCATAACTGTCACCTCCAACTTCTGCTTGATATGGAGTGAAGTGAAACTGATCTAATACAACCACAAAACGAGTGCTCAATTCACCATTTTGTAGCTGAGACCCTTTCTTTGGCGCAATCATAGAGATCTGGCTGTTGGGTAAGCTGAATTCACGCACATCAAATTCAGTTTCAGTTAACGTTGTTGAATTTAGTACCCCTTCAACATTGGCATGAGTTCGAGATGCAAAAATTCCAGCCATTCTTTGGTCGAAAATCATTCTTTCTGCCGGCCGTAATGATCCAAAAACATGATCGGGAAATGTTTCAAAAAGGTAATCGTGCTCAATTATCAGTAGAGAAACAGATACATCGCTGCTGTCAACAACAAAATCTTCAACCAAATATTGGTTTGCCCGATTGGCACATGAAATAGTAAATATGGAAATAGTAATTATAATAAGCAGGTTGCGCAGCATGGGAGGTGTGTTATCTAACTTGGTGATAGTTATAAATTGAGATGATTACGTGTTAATCTTCTTTTTTAAAGATAGCTAAGATAATGTTATCACTAATCAAAGCCGCAAAATTTAACAAGTTTTTAAACTCTCTGTTTATTTACTTGATCTGATTATAAAACTCAAATAGTTGCCGGAGATGGTAGGGGTTTTCAAGGTCAAGATTATTTTCACTGATAAAATTTCTCAGTTCGTTTCTGTCGGCATCCATAGCTCTTGTAATCCGGCGTTCGCTCAATCTTCTAATTCTCTCAACATTGCCGTCCTCATAAATATACAATCGCATATTCGAAACATATTCATCTCGTTGAGTTGCTGACCCATACATGGCAACATCCTGTTGAAAGTTTACTTCATGTTTTAGTAATCCAACGGCAGGACCATCCGAGAGAACCTGAACAAACTCATCCTTTTCAAGCCCGCGGGCTTCAAAACCTTTCTGAAATCGCATCAGGTTCGGGCCATCATAAATCTCAAATGAAGTAATTTCATCTCCAAGAAATGCCAAAATTGCCTGGCCATCGGCGTATTCAACCCTGTTTTCGTGCACATTAAAGTTCATGGAGAGAGCTTCCGTAACGTTGCCATCGTTGAGAGTAACAATACCGGTTTGAAAATCATCGAACAGGTAGGGTGTGCCGATGGTTTCTGTTGATCTTGTAACAGGAATTACATTCCGGGACATATCTCTCAAATCTTCTTTGGTGATTTCAGACTGTGCATTAGAAATTCCTGGCAAAAAAAGAAATGCCGGTAGTAATAATGAAAGAGCTATTAAAAGGCGTATACTCATATGTAGAATGAAAATTATTTCAGTAAGGCATATTGATGTTAATAAAACAATCAAAATTAATAACTATTGTTCAGGAAAAGAAAAATAGTATGTAAATGTCTTTTAAATGATGTAAGGTAATTGGCTGCGATATATGAACCGATTACAGCTTGAAGCCTGGTAATAACTCCATCAAGAATACCTGCGAAAGAATGCCGCAAAAAGTGATGGATAATGGCATCAATAAAGCATATTTTTGGATTCTTAGCCAAAATGCTCAAGATCACTTCTTTTTATCCTCATATGCTACACGTTCTATTCATTTTTTTATTTGTACTGTTTCAGCCATTTGGACAACAAAAATCAGATTTACAGGGTAACTGGAGCGGATTTATTGAAATCGGAGAAGATAATCTTCGAATAAATATTATTTTTTCTTACAGTGATGGCATTCTCGATGGCTCGATGGATATTCCCCAGCAAAATGCATTTAACTTACCCATCGAGGTACTTGAAGTTGATGGCGGGAAAATTGACTTTCAGTTTCAAACAGGTTCCGGGCCGGCAATTTTCAGAGGCAGTATCCTAAACGGTGAGCCTCAAATTACAGGGGAGTTTGAACAGCATGGGGAAAAATTGCCGTTCACGCTGCAGAAAAGGCCATCAAATCAAGGACTGAGAGCTGGCATGCCTGAAAAAGACATTCTGATTGAAACCAGAGCTGGCAAAGTGCATGGAAGCCTGATCCTTGCCGAGCCTGAATCGCCAATTGTAATTTTACTTTCCGGTTCCGGTACTCAAGACCGCGACGAGAATGTAGCCGGCTTCAGGGTGTTTCGTGAACTTTCAGGACTGTTATACCAACAGGGCTATTCATCCTTTCGGTATGATGACAGGGGAATTGGCCTTTCAGAAGGAGAGATCGATGCAACTATTCATGAACTTGGTGAAGATCTCAGTGATGTAATGCAATATCTGAAAATGAATTACAGCAATCGCTTCTCAGGCTTTGTTTTAATTGGCCACAGCCAGGGTGGAATGGTTGCAGCGCTAATGGCAGATAGAACAGATCTGAACGGCATAGTTTTCATGGCTGGCCCTTTTTTGAGAGGCGATAAAATTATTGATGAGCAGATCAGGCTTTTGTCTGCTGCATCCGGCGTAACGGATGATGTATTGGAAACGAACCTTCAGTTTCAGCAACGTATATACGAGATTGTGCGAACAGAAGGCGATTGGGCTGAAATAGAACGAGACCTCTCAGAACGCCTCGAAGAACAGATCAATCAGCTTCCTGAACAGCAGCGTGCCGCCCTGGGTGATATGTCTGCTTTTGTGCAAAGCCAGGTGAATCGCCAGCTTTCTGCAGCAAAAAGCCGCTGGTTTAAGTCTATGATTGAATTCGAAACGGCTGAAAAAATTTCGGCTATCACTGTTCCAATGCTTGCTGTTTTTGGTGATAAGGATATGCAGGTGGCTGCAGAGCCAAATCGTACCAAAGCCGAAGAGTTAAGAGCAGCTAATAATCTCGATCTTGAAATTGTAGTAATTGAGGACGCAAATCACCTTTTTCAGGAAGCAAACACAGGCATGCCTGGCGAGTATGGAATGCTTGAACGCAAGTTTTCACCACAATTTTTTGATACCATAACTAACTGGTTAAAGAAGCTGGATTAGCACAATCGAATTCAGAGTGCCCTTTTCTTTAATTAGCCTGCCTTCCAGCTCTTCATGCCATCACGGATAACCTCAGCAACCCGGCTAACCGGTATGCGGTCTTGTTTCATGTCGTCCCGGTATCGGATGGTAACCGTATCTTCTCCGTCTGATTCAACACCATCAAAATCCACAGTTATGCAGAAAGGTGTACCTGCCTCGTCCTGCCGGCGATATCGCTTGCCAATTGAGCCTGCTTCATCATAAAGAACGGTATAATCTTCTTTTAGCTCTGTTTCAATTTTACGGGCAAGTTCCTGCAGAACCGGCTTTTTGATCAGCGGGAAAATTCCAACTTTTGTAGGAGCAAGTTTTGGATGAATTTTCAGCACGGTTCGGCTGTCTCCATCCACCTCTTCTTCGCGGTATGCATCACAAAGAACCATTAGGGTTGTTCTGTCCAGCCCAACGGAGGTCTCAATTACATAGGGGATGTATCGTTTCTGATTTTTCTGATCGAAATACTCCATCTTTTTCCCTGAGAACTCCTGATGCTGGGAGAGGTCAAAATCCGACCGGTTATGAATACCTTCCACCTCTTGCCAGCCGATAGGATATTGATACTGAATATCTGCAGCAGCGCGGGCATAGTGGGCAAGTTTGTCATCAGGGTGTGGTGAAACGCGAAGATTCTCTTCTCTGATACCGATGCTTTTGTGCCAATCCATACGGGTTTGGAGCCATTTTTCATACTCTTCACCATCTGTACCCGGTTCTACGAAATATTGCATCTCCATCTGTTCAAACTCTCGCATTCGAAATACAAACTGGCGTGCAACAACCTCATTCCGGAAGGCTTTTCCAATCTGCGCAATGCCAAAGGGAACCTGCACACGGGCAGTATCGAGTACATTTTTATAGTTCACAAAAATACCCTGTGCCGTTTCAGGGCGCAGGTAAATTACATCGTCGTCATCTTTGGCTAGCGCACCGTAATGTGTTTTAAACATCAGGTTGAACTGACGCACCTCGGTCCAGTCGAATGCGCCTGAGTCCGGTGATCGAATCTCTTCCTGCATGATGATATCATACAGGTCCTCGCACAGCCCTTTTCGTGTTCCGGTTGTATCGAGCTCTTTCTGCAGTTCATCTGCTTTGTCATCATCTCCATTTTGCCGAAGTTTGAAAATATGCTGCTCAATAAGCATATCGGCACGGTATCTTTTTTTCGACTCCTTGTCGTCAATCATCGGGTCATTAAAACCGTCAACGTGTCCGCTCGCCTTCCACACTTTTGGATGCATAAAAATGGCAGCATCAATCCCTACAATATTATCATGAACCTGAGTCATGGCCTTCCACCACGCTGCCTGAATATTTCTTTTTAACTCAACACCGAGGGGCCCGTAGTCATAAACAGCACCCAGCCCTCCATAGATTTCTGAGGATTGAAAGATAAACCCTCTTGATTTAGCAAGGGATACGATTTTGTCGAGGCTGTCTAAGTGAGTTGCAGACATTACGGATGCGATTCGTTTAGATTTTATCAGTTTATTCCTGCTTTTACAGCAAGTTGAAATTTGTTAAAGCCTGAAAGATAGCAATTTATCACCTTTGATGAACGGATTGTGCTGATGATTTGCTATTTTCCATGTTCGGATTGATTCAGAGAAGTGATAAGGTACGCGATTCCCTATCATGAATTAATCAGATATTTATCACTAAAACTTTACAGAGTATTATTTGAAAAATGGCACAGTTTAAAGCAGGGATTCTTGGTGCAACCGGGGCAGTTGGCCAAAAATTTATTCGTCTTCTTCAAGATCATCCATGGTTCACGATTAGCGCACTTGGAGCATCGGGCAGATCGGCAGGTAAGCCTTACAGTGAAGCAGCAAACTGGATAGAAAGCACACCCATGCCCGAATCTGTAAACCAGATGGAAGTACGAAACTGCACCTCTTCTGAATTTGGTGATGTAGATTTTGTTTTTTCCGGCCTCGATTCGACCGTAGCCACTGAGATTGAAGGCGAATTTGCAATAGCCGGGATACCAGTTATCAGCAATGCCAAAAACTATAGAACGGACCCCACCGTGCCGCTTCTGGTGCCGGAGGTAAACCCGGATCACATCGAACTCATCAAAACACAGAAATTTTCTGCTGACGGTTCCGGGTGGATTGCTACCAATCCGAACTGTGTGGCAATTCCGCTTACCATGAGTCTTAAGCCGTTGTACGATGCATTCGGAATTCACTCAGTAGTTGTTACCTCACTGCAGGCTATTTCAGGCGCTGGCTACCCGGGCGTGCCAAGCCTCGATATTCTGGGAAATGTGATTCCCTATATTGGCGGTGAGGAACCAAAAATTAGCGCAGAACCATTGAAGCTTCTTGGCAAGCTGGAAAATGGGCAGGTCCAGCATGCCGCATTCCCGGTACAAGCAACGGCATTACGTGTGCCGGTTATTAATGGTCATTTGATTGCTGTAAACGTGAAACTGAATGAAAAGCCATCAAATATTTCAAAGGTATCTGAATTGATGAGATCATGGAAAAGCCCGATCGCAGATCTCGGGCTGCCCTCGGCACCGGCATTCCCCCTGCACATTTATGAAGATGAAAGATATCCCCAGCCAAGGCTCCATGCCGATAACGAAAATGGTATGCAAACAGCCATCGGGCGTATTCGTGGCGGTGATGTGATGGATGTTAGCTACATTGCCATGGCCCATAACACCATTCGTGGTGCTGCCGGTGGAGCTATTTTGAATGCAGAGCTTCTTGTGAAGAAAGGTTTTTTGAAAGTATAACTCAGGTATTGTAGAACCGTATTTTTTAAGAGAAAAGCATTAAGCCGGAAATTTGGATTAATCAATAAACCTAATCATCATCAAGGCTGTTTAGCCTGAACTCTGAGAGCCGCATACGGGCACTGCTAACGGTTTTTTCGGCTTCTTTCACATCCGAGCGTTTAATTTTCAAAATGCAGCGTCCCTGCTGTGCACCGGGCAACCCTTCAAGTGTTTTCAGGGACTTGGTTTCAAAAATAACCTGAGCGCTGAACCATCCCTTCTTAATTTTTAGAGTTTCGACCTGATCGAAAGGCACATCAATTTCCCGCACGCCCGATATAGGCAGGCCGGTGGCCGGGTCTGTTTGTTCAAACTCTATCCGAACGGATTCCTGAAGAATATGCAGTAAACCATGTTCGCGGGAGTAGCCATTTTCAAGGTGTGTGATAGTAAATGGAATGGTGCTTTTCTTCAAAATCAGTGGGTTTTGTTGCTCGGTAAAAAATAATTAAAAAAAAGTGTAAGGTTTTCAGTTTTTCCGGTTCATACATATGAGAACACGAACAAAAAAAGAGAAAATTGAGAAGTGCTTGAGCACACTTCTCAAAGTCCTTCGGGGAGTTGTGATGGATAATTGCAACTCCCCCTTTTTTTATAGTAAAGATTCGTTGAGTCCTTTTTTCAATTGTAGTATGTTTAAACTCAATATCTATTAAGTAAGTTCTATGACTCAACTGCTCCGATTTGTTCGAAACGCTATTCTATTTTCAGTAACCTTCTTTCTGTTAGGCCCCTCTCTGTTTGCCCAGCAAATTGTATTCCAGGAAGATTTCGAAAATTATTCAGATGATGACGATTTTATCGATAATTCTCCATGGTCAGGTGATTTGGAAGATTTTACTCTGGTTACGGAAAATGGGAACCAGTTGTTAAGGCTGAATGCAGATGAAGCAGGCCTTTCTCAAATAAGCACGGTTTCCAATACTGCCTATGGTTCCTGGGAATTTTATTACAGGCCAGAAGTTGGCCCAAGTAATAACAATAGGACTCATTTTTTTCTGATTTCATCTACTGATGATTTCAATATAATTGGTGGAGCTGCAACAAGTAGCACAAATGGTTATGTTTTGAGAGCAGGAGATAATACTGGCAACAGGGCATTTAAGCTTGGAAGGGTGGTAAATGGCAGTTTAGCTACAAGTGATATTTTTTTAGAAACTGATACTATTATAGAGGAGGGTGTTGGCTATTTTGTGCGGGTGGTAAGAACTCAGGAAGGTGACTGGCAGATTTTCTTAACCAATGATATAAATGATGATGAAGAGATAACAGCTGTAGCAAATGATAATAACTTTACAGAATCAGCATTTTCAGGTTTTGCTATAATATATAGTGGCAATAATACAGAAAACTTTTTTTATGATAACATCACCATCACCGAAGAAACTGACGATTTTGTTGCCGCAAGCATTGAACTTACCCGCGCCAATCAACTCGATGTTACCTTCAATAATGATGTGGCTGTACCAACGGTACTTACATCCAATTTCAGCGTGGATCAGGGCGTGGGCAACCCATCATCAGCAGAGGTTTTGAATGGAGAAGAAAATGTGGTACGGCTAACATTCAGCGATCCATTCAGCGATGACGATTACACCCTCACCATCAACAACGTGCAGGATGAATTCGGGCAGGAAATTGAACCTAGTACAGAATTACCATTCTCAGTAACCAATCCGTTTGATGTGGTGAGCATCACTGCTGTTTCATCCACATCCATCGAAGTGCAGTTTAACGAAGCACCGGATGCTTCAACCCTGCTTACAGGTAATTTTTCGCTTGAAGGGGATGGCATTACCGGAAGTGTTCAGCCAGTAAGTATAAATCATACAGAAGGTGAGGAGAGCATAACTCTAAATTTTGGCATTTCACTCTCTCTGGGAGATTATGAACTAAAGATTGAAGATGTTCTCAGCGAGTTCGGGTGGCCGCTGCGAGGTGATAATCAGTTTGATTTTGAGGTGATTAACCCGTTTCAACTATCAGATTTTGATGTTCTGAGCAGGAGTGAAGTTGAAATTACGTTCACCCAGGATATAGCTACTGGTGGTGATGTTGTTTTAAACTATGTTCTGAATGGGTCCGTAAATCCAGAATTGGCTACACCAACTTCGGCTAATGTGGTGCTGCTTCAGTTTGCCGATCCAATGAGTGAGGCAAGCCAGATTATTGAAATCAGCAGCCTCCAGAGTGTGGATGACTGGCAAATTGATGCGGGCACACAAATTGAATTTACATTAACCAACAACTTTGATCTCTCATCGCTTGATCTCTTTCGTGGTGATGAAATAACACTTGAATTTACAGATGTACCAGATGAAGCAACTCTTGTGCCATCCAACTTTGAGATCAGTGGAATTGGAAATCCGTCAGCAGTAGTATATGACTCAACTACCGACCCGAACAGTGTAACTCTTGTATTAAGCAGCCCACTTTTTTCGGATGATTATACACTGACAACAACCAATCTGCTTAGCGATTTTGGCTGGCCGCTGTCTGATGAAACCGATTTTGATTTCACCGCCGAGAACCCATTCGATGTAACCGCTCTGGATATTGAAAGCACAACAGAATTTGTTATTTCATTTTCACAGGATGTTTTTGGCGGATCAGTAAACCCGTCAGCTTTTGTAATTGAAGGCGGCAGCTCACCGGAAACTGCTGAGGTTGAAAATGGGAATCAGGTTCGGATTACCTTTAGCCAATCGGTGGAGGAAGGAGATCAAACCCTTATAATCAATAACATTCAAAGTGTTGATGGCTGGCAAATTGAACCGGATACATCAATTCCATTTGCACTTTTTGGTGATTATGAGCCGGGTGACCTGGTTATCAGCGAGTTTTATTACAGAGTGCCAATTTCATGGCGCACCCCCGAGTTTGATCGTCCGCGCTATGTTGAGATTTTTAACCGATCGGACAAAACACTTAACCTCAGAAACTTCACACTAACCGGCCAAAATATTAGCGTGGATCGTGACCTGCCTATATCTCCGGGCGAATATCTTGTACTAACACGTGGAGTACCGGTTTTTGAAGAACGTTTCGGTGAACGCACATTCGTGGAAGCAGATAACTTCCCAACACTTAACCTTACCACATCAAGCAGTATTGTTTTTGAAACGGATGAGGGTGACCTGATTGAACAGCTAACCTATTTTGCGAGCAGCTGGGGAGGAAATGAAGTATCCCTTGAACGCATCTCTTTTGATGTATCCTCCGAATTTCGGGACAACTGGGCAGAATCTGAAGATGTGCTCACAGGTTCTCCGGGGCTGCCAAATACGGTATCACCTCCAACCAATCCCCCGGCGGCTGTTTCTGCTGCATTCCCGCGTCCCCAAAGCCTGCGTATCACGTTTTCCAGAACTCTGTCTGAAGAATCGCTCCAGTCACTCTCCAACTTCAGTCTCAACAACAATGCTCTATTTACCTCGGTTAACATAACCTCAGACGAGCGCACCATAGAGTTTGAAACAGAAGAAAAACTTGAAGATCAGTTTGAGTATACATTCTCTTACCAAAATATCGACGATATTTTTGGAAATGCGATTTCCGGCACACAGCAGTTTAATTTCACATTCACCAATCCTTTCAGAATCCTTTCGGCAGAGCTTGAAAGTGACACTCAGCTCGATGTACAGTTTACACTTCCATTAGATCAGCCATCCTCTTACGGTATATCCAACTTTCAACTATCTGACGGCACCGCCCCATCATCCGTTACTGTGCTAAACTCAGAAACTCTCCGCCTTACATTTTCAGATGCGTTTGCTGTAGGTAGTTATACCATCATTGCCAACGGCATAACGAGTATTACATATGGCTGGGAGCTTGAAGATGATTCCGAATTCCGGTTTTTCCGGTTTGATGAATATCAGTCAGGAGATATTGTAATCAATGAATTTATGTATCGGCCACCTGAAGGGTACCCTCGATATGTGGAAATCCATAACCGGTCAGGCCGCTTTTTAAACCTCAGAGACTGGGAGCTGAGAAGGGCTGAAGGTGCAACATCAAATGGTGGTTCATTCAGCTCGTTCGACCTTCCGATTGCGCCGGGGGGCTTTGTGGTAATTACACCGAATGCAGCACAGTTTGAAGACGTTTTTGGTGCTGGCCCCTGGATTCAGATGAATAATTATCCCGGCCTTACCCAAACCACCCCGGACCGAATTCGCCTGATTGACAGTGAAGGCAATCTCGCCGAATTTGTGGATTATAACCCATCAACGTGGGGAGGCAACGGTGTAGCACTTGAAAGAAGAAGAGCAGATTTAACTCCTGAATTTGTAGAAAACTGGGCAGAATCGCCCAATGAACTTCTTGGTACACCGGGTGCGCCAAATGAGGTAAATCCAAATTTTGATCTTATTGCAGAAATTGTTGAAGCACTGAACAGGCAGCAGGTAAGAGTTGTGTTCAATGCAGAAATACGCGAAGTTGATGCCGTTCCTGGCAACTTTTCAGTTGGAAATACCAATCCCCAAACGGTTTCAATTGATAATGGTAATGAGCTGCTGCTCGAGTTCAGTTCAAATTTACCCAGAGGCCAACGCTCTCTAAGAATTAATAATGTAAGAACTCTGGCCGGTTTCCAGATTGCAGCAAACTCGCAATACCCATTTATGGTTTTCGATCAGTTTCAGAGTGGAGACATTGTAGTGAATGAATTCATGTATCGGCCGGCAACGGGGTTTGTGCGTTACGTTGAACTTTTTAATCGCTCCACCAGGCTGATTAACCTTCGGAATTGGGAGTTGCGCCGTGCAGAGGGAGCACCGAGTAATGGCGGTATTTTTAGCAATGATGATCTGGCAATTCAACCAGGAGAATACATCGTACTCACACCAAATGCTGAGCTGCTTGAAGAAATTTATGGAGCCGGACCCTGGGTACAGATGAATAATTATCCGGGTTTTACACAAACCGTAGCCGACCAGATTAGGCTGATTAATCCCGATGGAAATGTGGACCAGTTTATTGAGTATGAGCCGTCACTTTGGGGCGGTAATGGAGTAGCACTTGAAAGAAGAAGTGTAAGCTCGCCCGAAAATAATCCCAATAACTGGGGTGAGTCTCTTGCCGAACTGCTTGGTACACCGGGTGAGGAGAATACCGTAGAACCAGATGATGAAACACCACAGCTGGTTCGTGCCGATTTTGTAAGTGCAGACACAGTTGCGGTTCAATTTACCGGTTCTTTGGATCTGGAGCAGGTTACTGCCGGAAATTTCAGTATCAGCAGCAGCTTAAATGTTACCGGAGTGGAGTTTACAGACCCTTTCAACGCACTTCTTACCTTAAGCGGCCAGATGAATTCGGGAACTGCCTATACCATTACTGCCACGAACATTCCTGATATTTTTGGAAATACCCTCAGCAGTGCCCAGGCACAGTTTACCTACTATCTCATTGAACAGGCAGTGCATGGCGATGTGGTGATCAATGAATTTATGTATAATGAGCCGGACGATTACACGCGCTACATTGAACTCTTCAACAGAAGTAATAAAGCGATTGATTTGGCAGGATGGCGTCAGGCAAACGATACCGGTACACGCCGTACCATCACCAGTCAGCAAACTATCTTACCACCCAATTCCTACATCGTCGTTATTCCGAATGAGAATCTGCTTTCCATATTTCCTGATATCCGTTTTGTAAATGCTGGAGGTAATTTATCAGCGCTGAAAAATGGAGGTGATGAAATTGTGATTGTGAACAATTTAGGTGAAGTGATGGATTCCCTCAGATACAGTCCAAGCTGGGGCGGCAATGGCGTAGCCCTGGAACGCCGCCGGACTGACCGCTCACCACTGTTCCGCGAAAACTGGGCTGAATCACCCAATGAACTTCTGGGTACACCCGGCGCGCAAAATGAAGTGGATAGAGATTTCAATCTCACGGCTACAACAGTGCGTACTGTTACCCGCAGATCAATTGAGGTTGTATTTAATGCCAATGTTAGAGAGGGCGATCTTGTGCTGGCTAACTTCTCGGTGAATGGAGCAAACCCCACTGCCATTGATTTTGATGAGACTGACAG
This sequence comes from Balneolaceae bacterium, assembly GCA_007693395.1. Lineage (GTDB taxonomy): Bacteria > Bacteroidota > Rhodothermia > Balneolales > Balneolaceae > Rhodohalobacter. The sequence continues at coordinate 14,416 of REDS01000034.1, forward strand.
GATTACCCTTGAGTTTGAAAATGCGTTTGCAATTGGCAGCCGTACCCTAACTATTTCTAACATTCGAACATTGGGAGGTTTTCAGATAGAGCAGAATTCGCAATTTGAATTCACAGTTTTTGATGAATTTGAAGAGGGTGATATTGTAATCAATGAGTTCATGTATCGCCCGCCAACCGGGTATGTTCGCTATGTTGAGCTGTTTAATAATTCAGACAAACTGCTGAACTTACGGAACTGGAGGCTTCAGAGGCGGCAGATTTCATCAGAGCCGCGAAGAGTAATTTCAGGTGAGGATCTCTTACTCGAACCGGGAGATTTTATTGTAATTACCGAAGATACAGAACGGATGGTTGAGATTTTCGGAGAACGGAATTACCACCAGATAGCCAACTTTCCCAATTTTACGCTCACAGTAGCTGATCAGATCCGGCTGTTTACAGACAGTGATGTTCTTGCAGATTCATTAGAATATACACCCTCATCGTGGGGTGGAAACGGCGTGGCACTCGAAAGAAAAAGCGCGGAAGCTCCCGCCACGCTGCGTCAGAACTGGGCTGAATCACCCAATGAGCTTCTGGGTACTCCGGGCCTCCCGAATGAAGTAACACCTGATACTCAGCCACCGGTACTTCTGGGTGCAGTGCAGTTTGAAGATCAGGGATTCAGGCTGAGGTTCGATAAAGAGCTCGATCCTGAAACAGCGCTGACGGTAACCAACTATTCCATTTCACCCTCAACACCTGTTTCGATGGTGGGGCTTGATGGTGCCGATGTAATTCTGTTTACAGGCTCTGAGCTTATTAACGATCAAGTTTATGAAATAACTGCGCAGAATGTGGCCGATCTCTTCGGTAATGTGATGCAGGCCACAACCGTTTCAGTTCGTTATCTCGATTTTGCGGATGCACAGCCACAGCAAATTGTAATTAATGAAATTTTATACAGGCGTTTGCAGGCCGGAAGCCCTGAATTTGTTGAAATCTATAACCGCACAAATAATAACTTTGATCTAACCGGTTGGAGATTGCATGATGCCACAGGCAGCGCTCCTTTACCGGCAGGCACCGCAATCAGAGAAAACGATTATCTGGTTTTCACAGATACCGAATCATTTGCAGCCCAGTCAGATAGAATTATCTATCTGCCCGGATTCAGATCGCTCAATAATACCAGCGATGCTGTTGTAATTCGAAATGCTACAGGTGTTGCTATCGATAGCCTCACTTATCAGGCCTCTTGGTACAACAACCCAGCAGGTGTTTCTCTTGAAAGGAGAGATCCCGATGCACTATCTATCGATCCCGCAAACTGGGCTCCAAGCAGCGATGATCGCGGCTCTACACCGGCAGAGGAGAACAGCCGATTTCAACCGGATGAAACACCCCCGGATGTGATTTTCGCAAACATTTTTCACCCTGATTCATTGGAAGTTGTATTCAGCGAGTTTGTTGAGCTGAGTAGCGGTGAATCATCCCCGGGGGAGACGGATGGAATGGTAGCAAACCAGATTAATCGCAAAAACCAACAACTGGGTGATACACGGTTTCTAATAAACGGCTCCCCGGCAGATCTTTTGAAATATGATCCTGGAAGTGCAAACAGAGTTGTGCTGAGCGCAACCGGTATCTCACTTGGTGAATCGATTACACTGACAATTGAAAATCTCGGAGATTTTCAGGGCAATGTTACATCAGAAATTGAACAATCCGTTGCACAACCGCTTCAGCCAGGTGACCTTGTGTTTAATGAGATTATGTATCAGCCATTGGCAGATGACCGTGATGGCATTCCGGATCAATCCGAATATATTGAGATTTATAATCGCCGGCCGTATGCAGTATCGCTCGAAGGAATTTTTCTGCACGATGAACCTAACGAAAACGGGGAGATTGTTCGAATTAATTTTGCTTCAACGTCACAGCGCTGGCTGCCGGCAAACGGGTACGCTCTGTTTTATCCTGAGCCTACTGTAAGGCCATTTACTGAGAGCCGCACAGCTCGATTCTTTGAGTTGAGCGAAGATTTTGAGCCGTTTGCTTTCCAGGCAGTTCGTACCACATTAAGCTTACCGAATGCAGGCAGACAGGTTTACCTGTCAGACAGTACCCGCACCGTAATAGATATGATTGATTATAGCCCCGACTGGCATAATCCAAATCTGATCGATACTCGGGGAATAGCTCTTGAACGTGTAAATCCCAATTTCGAAACAAATGATCCATCCAATTGGAGTTCAAATACCACACTGCAAGGGGGTAGCCCCGGTGCACAGAACTCTATATTCCAGGAGTCTGTGGTTTCAACTACTGATTCAGGTGTATTTCTTGATCCCAACCCATTCTCTCCCGATGGTGATGGTTTTGAAGACAACCTGTTCATAAACTACAGGTTCGACGAACCGGATTATTTGCTGAGGGTTAGAATTTACGATCGTTACGGGCGTCTTGTTCGTACACTCGCAGAAGGCACTGCTGCCGGTTTTGAAGGAAGTTTAATTTGGGATGGGCTTACTGATGATGGCCAGAGAAATCGAATTGGAATCTACATTATTTTTGTGGAAGCATATAACAGCAGTAATGGCAGTAATAGGGCTTTCCGTGAAACCGCTGTGCTTGCCCGGCAGTTTTAGTATAAAATTTAATCTTAACCCTATGGCTGTTATATGAAAGGTGCAGTAGCGGCTGGTCATTTAGATACTGCGAAGAGCGCCGCAGAAGTTTTGCAAAATGGAGGCAATGCATTCGATGCTGTAATTGCTGCACATTTAACCGCTTGTGTGGCTGAGCCAGTGCTTTCGTCGATTGGAGGAGGAGGTTTTTTACTTGCTAAACCCGCTGATGGGAAACCCGTTGTTTACGATTTCTTCACCCATACCCCATTAAAAAAAAGCAGAGAGACAGCGAACTCTTTTTATAAGATCTCAGCTGACTTTGGAACAGTTCTGCAGGATTTTCGAATAGGGCCGGGGTCTGCAGCAACTCCAGGCACACTTAAGGGCTTATTTGCCATTCATGATGATTTGAGTTCCATGCCATTTTCGGTGATTGCACAGCCCGCTGTAGATCTGGCCAGAACCGGAGTGCGAATGAATGAATTCCAGGCAGAAGTTTTAAACATTGTATCGCCAATTTATCAGGTTAATGAAGAGGTGAAAAAGCATTTTTCTTCCGCCGATACGGGAGAACTGCTCCGGGAAAGAGATCTGTTTAGAAAGCCTCATTTTGCTGATTTCATCGAGACAGCTGCACGGGAAGGAGACTCGCTTTTTTACGATGGTGAGGTTGCACAAACTATCGCAGAGGTGTGTGCCGACTCAGGCGGACACCTTACAGCTGAGGACTTACGGTTATACAGTGTTGTAAAACGCAAACCATTGCGTTGCAGCTTGTTTGGGAATAATTTTTTGATCAATCCCGCTCCGGCATCGGGAGGTATTTTGGTTTCATTTGCGGCAAAACTGAGCGAATCGGCAGAGCTGCTGAAGTTCACTCCAGCTTCAATTGAGTATCTGGAGAGGCTTGCTGAGATTCAGCACACGACAAATCGGGCAAGAATTGACCGGCTCTTAATGAATGAGCCAAAAAACAATTTGCAAGAACTGCTCGGGGGTGAGCTGCTTTTGCAATATCAACAGCACGTATATAAGAGATTTTCAGCAAGCAGGGGTACAACGCAAATCAGTGTGGCTGATAAATTTGGGAATGTTGCATCTCTCACAACCAGCAACGGTGAGGGAAGCGGCGTAATGGTTCCAGGCACATCAATTATGCTAAATAATATGCTTGGTGAGGAAGACCTGTTTCCGGGCTCGGTTGGAAATTGGAAACCGAACCAAAGAATTTCATCAATGATGGCACCGGGTGTACTTCAGTTAAAGAATGGTGATGAAATAGCATTCGGTTCAGGTGGCTCTAACCGTATTCGAACGGCAATTCTACAGGTATTGCTAAATATGGTTGCTTACGGTGGGGACGCAAGAAAAGCGGTGAATAGTCCCCGCATTCATCTTGAAGGAGAAGAGTTAAATATAGAGGCTGGTATTGAAAAATCTGTAACAGAAAGGCTCGAAGATCTCTATCCTGAAGCGAAAATTTGGGATAGAAAAAGCCTTTTTTTTGGTGGTGTTCATCTTGCAGGTAAAAAACAAAACGGCAATTTTTTTGGGTATGGTGATGAACGAAGGGGTGGTGTTTTTCTAACGGTTAGTTGAGATTAGTCATCGTCAAAGAGACTTTTCAGCTATATACAACAGCTGCTGAAGGTCTTTCACCCGGCTTTGATCTTTCGCTTTTGCGTAAGCATTCATCAGGTTGCGCAGGCAGCGCTTTAAAGTTTCTGACTCATCGGCTTTCTGAAGGTGTTTGGGGCGGGGCTCGATGCCGTTCTTTTTTAAAAAGTAGCAGCATTGATTATAGGTTACGATAGAACCACTGTCGAACGGGTCGATAAGGATTTCACGGTCGTGAATTTTATACATCAGCATGAAATGTATTGGCATGTTTACCCCAAAAAATGGTAAGCCAAGCCTTCGTGCAAGAAACATTACCACTGCGCTCAGCATTATTGGCAGCCCTTTGCGGCGGTCTATTACTCTGTCGAGGTAGGCATTATCTGCGCTGTGGTAGTCTTTAGCATCACCGCGAAATCGCAACTCACGGAAAACATATTGCAGCATAATCTGCATTTTCTCGGTCATTGAGGGGGTATAGGCAATTTCACTGCCAATTTGAGAGCTGAGTTTATCCAGTTTTTTTCGGTACTCTTCCACCCTAAGTGTGGGATTTCCAAATTTGCTTAGAAGAAGCAGGGCATCTTCTAATTGACGCCGGTTGTTTACCCCCTGTTCAATCAGTTCTGCAAATTCATCAAGAATTGAACCGAATGTTATAGAGTAAATAATTTCATTGATCGTACTTTTTTCTGACTCCCGGATGGATTCGCTTCGGTACTGATCGAGCAGAGGAACTGCGTTTTCTCCAAGCTCCTGAAATCTGTTTCTTACACCGTTCTGAACCTCAGGATCTGGGTCATCAAGCAGATAAATCAACGATTCTATTTCATTACGTTTAGGTTGTTCTGCCATTACATTTTTCTGTTTACAAACACAGTATGAAGCCATACGATTCCAAACTTATGCACGATTTTATCCCGAATCAATTTTTTAAAAAAGTAGGTACATTTTCTGTATGTTCACGGAAAAAATGGCGGAACACAGTATATATACAACAATTTTCATGCAAGTTGCTGATTTTGAACAGTAAAATGTTGATAATATAGTATACTATGTTTTCGGGCAGTGCTTGAATCAAAATATCCACAAAAAACCTACATATAATGGGCGTAGAAACAGTAAAACTGGCGGAGACCAAAGAGCAGGTTCAGGAGTTCATTAAATATCTGTTGAAAGACATCCGTGCAATGGAGAAGATGCTTTCTGAAGATTACTTTGAAACTGATACCATACGGATTGGCGCAGAACAGGAACTTTGCCTGGTTGATAAGTTTGCCAAACCGGCACCTATTTCTATTGAACTTCTGGAGGCACTTAAAGATAAAGATTTTACAACAGAGCTTGCCCGCTTCAATCTTGAAACCAATCTCGAACCACTTGAATTTAAAGGAAAATGCCTCTCCTCACTCGAGGCAAATATTTTACGCCAGCTTGATAAAGCCCGTGAAGCAATTAAGCAGTTTGATGGAGACATTGTTTTAACAGGGGTGCTTCCTACAATCCGTAAGTCTGACCTTGAAATTGAAAATCTTACTCCTCTGCCACGCTACAGGGCACTTTGCGATGCCATTAATAAGCTCAGAGGCGATGAGTACGATCTACGAATTCAGGGGATGGATGAACTACTTATGCGTTTCGATACCCCTCTGTTGGAAGCGTGTAATACAGGCTTTCAAGTGCACTTACAGGTTAATCCAGATGAGTTTGTAAACAAATACAATCTCGCGCAGGCCATCACAGGGCCCGTGCTTTCAAGTGCCGTAAATTCACCGCTGCTTTTTGGTAAAAGGCTTTGGGCAGAAACGCGGATAGCTCTGTTCCATCAATCTGTAGATACCCGAAAGGTGGGTGATCATCTTCGCGATAACAGTCCCAGAGTTACATTTGGCAACGGTTGGTTAAAAGAGAGTATCCTCGAAATTTACAAAGAGGATATTGCCCGCTACAGAGTAATGCTAAGTTCGAACATTACAGAAGATGTTGACGAAATTTTTGAAGCCGGGGGCATACCGAAGCTGATGGCGCTTCAGGTGCATAACGGCACGGTGTATCGCTGGAACCGGCCGTGTTACGGCATCAGTAACGGAAAGCCACATTTAAGGATCGAAAACAGAATTTTTCCTTCCGGCCCAACGGTTACCGACGAAATTGCCAATGCGGCTTTTTGGCTTGGCCTGCTAAATGGCATGGATAAAGAGTACCCCGAAATTTCAAAAGTGCTCGATTTTGATGATGCCCGAATGAATTTTATTGCTGCATCAAAACTGGGGCTGGATACGAAGTTTAAATGGGTACGTGATAAGCGGTATTCTGCCGTTGATCTGATCAATAAAGAGTTGCTGCCATTGGCAAGGCAGGGCCTTAAAAATGCTGATGTATATGAGGGAGATATTACCAGTTATCTTGATGTAATTGAAGAGCGAACGGAAGCTGCTCAAACAGGCAGTTACTGGATGGTAAAATCGTACAACTCTCTCAGTAAAGATGTTAGCAGAGAGCAGGCACTTACGGCAATTACCAACGCTATGATCAAAAATCAGAGGAAAGGTGAGCCGGTTCATAAATGGGGCCTTGCAAAACCGGACGATATGGAAATGTGGCAGCCGTCGTCCCTTTTGGTGGAAGAGTTTATGACCACAGATCTCTTCACGGTGCAAAAAGATGACATAGTTGAACTTGTTGCCAACCTGTTTGAATGGCGCCGTATAAGGTATGTTCCGGTTGAAGATGATAGTAAACACCTTGTTGGCCTGATCACGATGAGAATGATTTTTCGTGAGTTCAATAACATTTTGCATAACCGTGGTTCATCGAGCAAAGCAGTTGAAGATATTATGATCAAAAATCCAATTACTATCCATCCGGAAGCGTCCATTCTTGAAGCGATAGATATTATGGACAGCCAAAAGATTGGTTGTTTGCCGGTTGTGAAGAATAACCGCCTTGTGGGCATTATTACAGAGCAGAATTACATGGAAATAACATCACGGCTATTAAGGCAATTACATGAAAATAATCGAAAAAAGAATCCCAAAAATGGAGATGCCTGAGGATTCACTTAACATGAGGAGCTTATAATGGGGCAGCAAGAACTATCCATCGCACGAGATCCCGAGTCGCGCAAAAAATTTCTGAAACATCTGCTTCATGATGTAGAAGCCATAGAGCAGATGCTCGAAAATGGACAATTTGAAAGTGGTATTAGCAGAATAGGGGCGGAACAAGAATTTTGCCTGGTTGACAAACATTTCAGGCCATCACTCAACTCTTTGCAGGTTCTCGAGAAAATTGCAGATCCGCATTTCACCCCAGAGCTTGCCCGCTATAACCTTGAAATAAATCTCGACCCTCTCACATTTTCGTCAGATTGCCTCTCAGTTATGGAAAAAAATCTGAGAACTCTGCTGAATAAGGCGGAGGCAGCTGCCGGCACATTTCAAGAAAAAATTATACTCACAGGCATACTTCCAAGTATTGATTACCGGGCGGTTCAGATGGAGTATATGACCCCAAAACAGCGCTATGAGGCGTTGGCAAATATCATCTCTGAGCTAAGGGGCGAAGATTTTGAGCTAAACATAATGGGGGTTGATGAGCTTATTTTAAAACATCACAATATACTTTTTGAAGCGTGCAACACCAGCTTTCAATGTCATTTGCAGATTGAACCGGATGAATTCCCAGATATGTTTAACTGGGCACAGATGCTTTCAGGTCCGGTGTTATCGGTGGCGGCAAACTCTCCATTGCTGTTAGGTAAGCAGCTTTGGGCAGAAACACGCATACCTCTTTTTCAGCAGAGTATTGATACCCGCGGGAAGGGGTATCATCTTAGGGAACGCTCTCAAAGAGTTGCCTTTGGCAATAGGTGGATAAAAAGTGTAGCTGATGTTTACAAGAACGACATTGCCCGCCACACGCTTCTGTTTATGACCAATATTGAACAAGATTCTCTTGAGCAACTGCGTGATGGAGAGATTCCAAATTTGAGTGCACTACAGCTCCATAATGGCACAATTTATAAATGGAACCGCCCATGTTATGGAGTATCAAACGGAGTGCCACATCTGCGTATTGAAAACAGATATCTACCATCAGGGCCAACGGTTGATGATGAAATTGCCAATCTCGCTTTCTGGGTTGGTTTGATGAGTAACCTTCCTGAAAATCTGAGAGGGAACTGGGACAGTACACCCTTTGAAGAGGCAAAAGAGAATTTTCATAAAGCAGCCATGTGGGGTATTCAAAGCGGTATGATTTGGGACGGGCGCCTAACATCAGCCCGAAACCTGATTTTGGACATTCTGCTGCCAATGGCCCAAGAAGGGCTTCAATCAAAGAGTATAAACTCGAAAGATATTGATAAGTATCTCTCTATTATTGAGCAGCGTGCGGCACGCCATGCTACAGGCTCACGATGGATTGTGAATAGTTACCGAAAACTAAAGAAAGAGCTGGTGAGAGATGAAGCAGCTATCGCACTTACGGCCATTATGCATCACCGCAGAACATCAGGCTCACCCGTGCACGAATGGCAAATTGCAACCATGGAAGAAGCTCGTGAGCTGGAACTTCATTACGAAATTGTCAGTAACGTAATGACAACAGATCTCATCACAGCCAATGAAAATGACCTTGCTTACCTTGTACTCAAAATAATGGAGTGGAGAAATATACGTCACCTTCCTGTTGAAGATAACCGTGGTTTTTTGAAAGGAATCATAACAAAAAACAGATTGGTTCAGTATCTTTCAGATTCTCAGAAAAAAGACCTCGCTACAGCCGGTGATGTTATGGAAAAAGAACCTGTAACGATTGGCCCGGATGAGGATATTAAATTCGCTATGCTGCTTATGCTTGATAAAGGGATAAGCAGTTTGCCCGTTGTACAACATGGTGAGCTGATTGGTATCATTACAGATAAAGATACGAGGGACGTTTGGAATAAGATGAACAAAAAAAACTGATGCACATTAAGGAAGGCCGGCCGGAAGTTTTAGAAGATACTAAAAGAGTGTTATGGCACTACTCAGCCGGGCAGCCGGGCCCGGTACTGGTGCTCTTGGTTGGCATGCACGGAAATGAGCCTGCAGGTGTAAAGGCTGTTAAAAAAATTTCAGAAAATCAGGAGTTTTTTCATGGCCGATTTTATGGGGATGTGTATGCGATTGCAGGAAATCTTAAAGCTCTTGAACAGGGAGTGCGGTTTATTGATACCGATCTGAACCGGCTTTGGGAGTTGTTTAACACCCAAAAAGATTATTCGAATAAAAACGGGGCGATGAAACCGGTTGAATATCTTGAAAGCCTCGAAATAAAGAGGGTAATTGACGCAATTATCGCCCGTCATTCTGATAATCTTGAGGATATCGTTTTCGCAGACCTTCATACAACTTCATCGCAAAGTTGTGCCTTTATTTTGCTAAATGATACTCTCGCAAACCGGAAACTTGCCGGAAATTTCCCCGTTCCGCAGATTTTAGGGATAGAAGAAAATATTCAGGGCACTCTGCTCAGTTTTATCAACAATCTTGGTTTCAGAGCACTGGGTTTTGAGGCAGGCGCACACAATGATGAGATCTCAATTATCCGCAGTGAAGCCTTTTTATACCTCTTGCTTAACTACGCAGGCAATACCGTATTGAAAAATGCTGAAGAGCGGAAATACAGGGATATTATCGAGGTTTATGAAAATGTGCCAAATACCTATTACGAGGTTATTCACCATAAACTTGTTGATGATCCGGCTGTCTTTCAAATGATTAAAGGCTTTGAAAATTTCCTGCCGGTTGATAAAGGGACCGCACTAGCCTACGAAAATGGCTCACTCATTCGTGCTCCAAAAAGCGGGCGTATTTTTATGCCGCTTTATCAGAAAAAAGGGCACGACGGTTTTCTTATCATACGCGAGGTTTCACCATTCTGGCTTGAGGTTTCGGGTTATTTGCGCAGAAGCTCTATTCACAGGCTTCTGAGATTTTTACCCGGCGTTACAAAAACGGGATCACGTAGTTTTGAGGTAGACCTGAACATTGCCAGGTTCTTAGTGAAGGATATTTTTCACCTGCTGGGATACAGGGTTACAGAGAAAAACGAATTTACCCTTATTTGTTACAGGCGATAACTCCTATATTTGGCGAATTAATTAGTTGATGGAATCACCAACATTATGATAGATTACCGATTTGTTGACGGAACCAGGCTTACTTCAGTTATCGAAGCCCTGATCTTTGCCAGCCCGGAGCCCCTTTCGTGGGAAAAGCTCTCTGCCATTGTGAAAGAGAGCGAAGAAGAGCTGGAACTCGATCAGCATACGGTTCGGCAGATCGTCAACCAGCTGAATGACAGATTCGAGGAAAACGATCTTTCATTCAGAATAGAGGAAACAGGCGGCGGTTACACCTACGTAACTCAGCCACGTTTTCATCCCTGGTTAAGCATCTTTCAGCATGAAAATGCTTATCGAAAATTATCTCAATCGGCAATTGAAACACTCGCCATTGTTGCGTACCGCCAGCCTATTACCAAACCCGAGGTAGACAGTATCCGGGGGGTCGATTCCGGTTACATTCTGCGGCAGCTTCTTGAGAAAATGCTGGTAAAGGTATCCGGCAGGGCAGATTCCCCTGGTAAACCACTTCTGTATAAAACCACGGCCTATTTCCTCAAACATTTTGGAATAAATTCTGTTGATGAGCTTCCCAAGCCGCGCGAAATCGATGAGATTCTTAAAGATGATGATATGGCAGAACATCGCCGTTTACTTATGGAACGTCAGATGGAGCTGGAGGATCAGCAGGCGCAGGAACTGTTTGAGGATTTTTCGGAGCAACACGCATCGGATAAGAGTACGGAAGAAAGAGGTATAGCCGAATAACCTTCTGATATCTGAATACAATTTTTTCATGGCTGCTGAATAAATGGGAAAATTTCAGTATGATGCCATCCCTACTATGAAATCTAAAATTATATGATCACTATGATGAAATTTAGTTCACTTCTGCTTGGAGCTCTGCTCGTTTTCGGTTTTTCAAGTCATGCTTACGCTGTAACCGATGATTCTTCTCTGATCGGATCATGGGAGTTTAACGTAAACGGCGCACCCTGGGAATATAGCCGCGGGGTTATTGTTGTGGAGCCGGGAGATGATGGAGAGCTGTCAGGAAAGGTTGAATTCAGTACGGGAAGGATTGTACAGTTAGCTTCTATTTCCATCGAAGAAGACACAGTTATTTTTGAAGTAAACGTAGATGGTTATGATGTAAAATCTGACCTGAAGCTCTCCGGAGACGATCTGCAGGGAGTTGTGCAGACAATTGAAGGCAATATGAACTTCTCTGCAACAAGGGCTGTATCTGAGAGATAACGAATGGCTAAATTGATTTAAATAAAGGTTGAGATTAACTCAGGTTAGTGTGTATATTAATACACACTCTAATCAACACCTTAATTTTGTCTGAAAAAAGTTTTACTGCGTCACTACTCTGGGACAAGTTTGGCCTTAGTGTATCCGGAATATGCGCGATACACTGCTTATTTTTTCCGATTTTTGTATCAATTTTGCCAATCTGGGGTGCAGCCAATATTATTCATCAATGGGCACACCCTATTTTTATCCTGCTACTCTTGCCGGCTGTTTATTTTGCAGCCAAACGAAGCCACTACGATAAAACGATTACCACTATTCTATACGCTGGCCTATTTCTGGTAATCATCGGGTGGCTTTTTGGCCATTTTTGGCTCGGTTTTATTTTTGAAACATCAGTAACACTTCTCGGTAGTGGTATGCTCATTGCTGGCCATTGGTTTAATTATCGCCATCATAGAAGATGTAATAATAAAAATCATAATCACCATCCTATTTCTAAGGAAATAAAGAAAGCATCATGAAACGCCTTAATTTTACACTTGATGATTCAACTGTAGAACTTTTAAACAAACTTTCTGAAAAGTACTATAAAGGTAATAAATCGCAAACGGTAAGGGCAGCACTTGAGAGCCTCGCAGCACGGCAGGGCCATGATGGCTGGGTAATATCCGGTTACACTCCTTTAAAAATTGATCATGATGTAAATTGCCACACATGCGGATCGGAGCAAAGTGAAGGAAATGTGCTTTTTAAACCGGTTTTTGAAAAAGGAAACAGCCCAAATGCAATTGAACATATACCAACAGAAGAGTGGGTTGAATGTCAAACTTGTATTGAAAAATAGTTATTTAGATGATTTCTTTGAAGAGTGTTCGCCACCGTTATAATTCTTTTACTACAGTAGAACTGCCTGATATTAACCTTATACCCGGTTCTGATTTACTTTTATTGGGGCTCTCAGGAAGTGGAAAATCTACACTGATTCATATTCTTGCGGGCCTCCTGAAACCAACTGAGGGCAGTTACACTCTTCTGGGAACCGATCTCTATGAACTAAATGAACCTGAAAGGGATCAATACAGAGGAAAAAATATTGGAGTGATTTTCCAGCAGATGCATCTTATTAGCACACTGAACATTTTCGAAAATTTAAAGCTGGCGCAGTATTTGGCCGGGCTGAAGCCAAACAGTGAAATGATTGAACAACTTTGTGCAGATCTGGATGTTGCAGATAAATTGCAAAGCTTTCCCGATGAGCTGAGCCAGGGGCAGAAGCAGAGAGCATCTATAGCCCGGGCTGTTGTGAATAAACCGGTACTCTTACTTGCGGATGAACCTACATCAAGCCTTGATGACCTCAGAAGTAACGACGTAATTCTATTGCTAAAAGAGCAGGCAGAAAAAAATGAAGCTACACTAATTATTTCAACGCATGATCAACGGGTAAAAAGTCATTTCAACAATATTGTTGATATTGACAAGATTCAAAAAGAGGTGGTTTAAGATGAATCTGATGAAACTAAGCCTCTCGTATCTGAGGCGTAGGTTACTCAACACACTACTGAATGTGTTACTCCTATCAATGGGTATTGCAACCGTTGTACTTCTTCTGCTATTTAGTTTTCAGCTTGAGGATAATCTGTACAAAAATGCAGAGGGAATAGATGTTGTCGTTGGCGCTAAGGGGAGCCCTATCCAGCTCATACTTTCAAGTATTTATCATATCGATTCCCCTACAGGCAACATAAACCTTGGCGAAGCAAAGCAGCTGATGAGGCACCCAATGGTTGCAGAATCGGTGCCGCTTGCTCTGGGCGACAATTACCGGGGGTTCAGAATTGTTGGCACAACCACACAGTATCACGAAAAATATGCAGCCAAACTACTTGAAGGAGTGCTTTGGGATTATGAATTTGAAATTGTAGTCGGTGCGGATGTAGCAAATACCGAAAACCTGAACATTGGCGATGCAATCTACAGCTCACATGGCTTTACTGCATCGGGCCATACTCATGACGACCGCGCTCTCATCGTAACGGGTATCCTTCAACCAACCAGTACAGTAATTGACGGGCTGATACTTACAGGTGTGGAAACCATGTGGGGCATACACGAACATCATGAACATGAAGACGAACATGATCATGAACATCAACAAGACAACCATCATCACAACCACAGCTACGAACACGTCGATGAGCATCATCACAACCACGGGCATGTCTATGAGTACCAGCATGGGAACAATTATCATCATTCACGTGGCAGGAATATTACCGATACCAGTTTTTTAAACGACCACTATAACGATGAACAGATTACATCAATGTTGATTCGTTACAGCAATCCACTCGCTGCGGCTCAATTCCCTCGTTTTGTTAATGAAAATACGTCAATGCAGGCAGCAGCACCCGCTTTCGAAATTACGCGGCTCTTGAATCTGTTGGGGGTTGGAATCGACGCAATTCGCATTTTTGCTTTTGTGCTGATATTTGCTTCAGTGCTCGGAATCTTCATTGCGCTCTTGAACTCAATGAAAGAGCGAAAATATGATCTTGCTATTATGAGAACACTTGGAGGTTCGCGCTTTACACTGTTTTCACTTGTAATTGTTGAAGGAGTACTGATTTCACTTGCCGGGGGAATATTGGGGATTCTTTTCGGCCATGCAGCAATTGAGATTGTTGGCAGGTTCTTTTCTGAAGCTCAGCAATTTGAAGTTACCGGTTTCGTTTTTATTACCGCAGAGTGGGCCGTTTTGGCTCTCGCACTAATAGTTGGAATAATAGCTTCAATAATACCTGCTTTTATGGCATATAAAACCGATATTGCGCAAACCTTAGCAAAAGCATGAACAATATGAAATATTCAAGGTCTATACTTTTGCTGCTTATTCTGCTCTTTTTTACTCAAGTGCTGGCAGCATGGAATCTGAATGAATCAGAAACAGAGGCTTTAAACTGGGAGGCACTTTCGGCTGTTGAGTGGATTTTTGAAGATGGATTTTATCACGCTCTATTTAATGAAGAGCAAGAAGCACTTGATGGGAAAACCATGATTGTACAAGGTTACATGTTTCCCCTTGAATATACAAGAAGGCATCAAACCTTTATTGTTAGCAGCGCTCCAATGGGCATGTGCTTTTTTTGCGGCCCAGGGGAAGCGGAGGGAATGGTTTATGTTCAGACAAACGATCCCATCGATTACTCGCAAAGGCCTATTAAACTGAAGGGTACATTTGGGCTTGTGAGAGATCCATCCATGGGCGTAATTTATGAACTTAAAGATGCAGAATTAATTCGTTGAGATAAAAAATGCTAAACAGGTTGTGCATACTTCGCAGTAAATCAATGGCCTTCTATCTGGTGATGGCAGGCTTGTTTACGATGCTAGTGCACCCTGTAACACATGTTTTTGAAACGCACAACTCTGAGCACCACCATCAACAGAACGAACTTCCTTCACCTGATCAGAATAGTGATGACTGTATTGAGTGCGTTTTAACAACCGCTTCTGCACTTGATAAGCCAGCATCTGATACAGGTTACTTACCATTAAGCTTTACAAACCAATTTTCTACAGAAACCTCTTCTGAAAATCAGCGGATCATTACCGGTTTCTCCCTCAGGGGGCCTCCCTCTTTCTTATACATGTCCTAAATCTCTCATAAACCAAGCCCGCTTAATCCGAGAAGGGGTTGGATAACATGTATAACTGTACCGGTTCACTTCACTGGTATTTATTCTGAAGAAAACTATGGTGTCCACTAAAATTCCAATAACAATATTATGTGGTTTCCTCGGGTCTGGAAAAACCACAATGCTGAACTATATACTCGAACATAATGAAGGTAAAAAAGTAGCAGTAATCGTCAACGAGTTTGGTGAAGTAAATGTAGATTCCCGACTTGTTAAACATACAACCGAAAAGATGATTGAGCTTTCCAACGGTTGTATTTGCTGCACATTGAGGGGCGACTTGATTCAAGGAGTGAACGACCTTATCCGCAGCCATGAGGTTGATCATATTGTAATTGAGTCTACCGGAATCGGTGAACCCATACCAATAGCACAGGCATTTTATGTTCAACCGGAATTACTGGCTTTGAACCCCGAGTTGCCAAACATTCAAAGCAAAGTTAAGGTAGATGCAATTATAACTGTTGTTGATAGTGCACAGTTTTTGGATATGTATCAGAAACACAGTTTGGTACCAGGTGATGAATTTAAAAGGGGCTACGGCCAGCTTCTGGCTGAGCAGATTGAAGGGGCAGATATTCTGATATTGAATAAGACAGATCAGGCCTCTGAAAGCCAGGTTAAAACCCTTCGCGAATTATTTGCATCGATGAACCCAAGGGCAGATATAATTGAAGCTTGTTATGGAGAAGTTGAAATAAACCGGATTGTAAATACGAATATTTTTGATATCGAAATAGCTGAGCAGTCCTCTCTCTGGGTGGCCGAATTGGAGAAAGGTGAAAGTTCTGAGGCAGATGAGTATGGAATTGAAACATTTGTCTACAGTACTTCAGAAAGATTCGATGAGAGAAAATTAATGGATGCCCTGCAAGAGGGATTGAGTGATAACATATTTCGCTCAAAAGGTTTAGTTGCCTTAGATGGTACTGATGATGCCTTTCTGTGGAACCATGCCGGCCGGTTTCTTGAATTCAAGCGGATTGGAAGATTTGCGCATCCTGATGATGCAAAATCTGAGATTGTATTTATCGGTCAATCATTAAACAAGGCTGAATTAAAACAACAGCTTGATTCTGCTCACAGCTTGGATCTGGCTTTTAATAATTACCAGCATAAGTAACCCGAATGTACAGTTGGTTGATAGCCTTCTGTACTCTTCATCCTACAATTAGTCACTAACATGCTTGGGTTGATAGCCCTTGCGTGTTTTAAACTTCAAACTATAGAAATATTCCAATAAAATGGTGTAAACAGTATGATTGATATAAAAAACCTGACCAAAAGTTTTGGAAACACAGTTGCTGTGAAAAATCTGAATCTGTATGTAGCAAAGGGAGAGATTTACTGCCTGCTCGGTGCAAACGGAGCAGGAAAAACTACAACCATCAACTCGTTGCTGAATCTGGTACTACCAGAAGACGGGACAGCTAAAATAGATGGGCTAATTGTTACAGATGAGCCACTTAATACAAAGGAAAAACTTACCTATATACCTGAAAATTTAGCTCTCTATCCTGCATTATCTGGAGTTGAGAATTTACAGTTTTTTTGCGGGCTATCAGGAATAAAACTGTCTGACAGTAACGCGGTATCAAATTTAAAGGCAGCAGGCTTACAGGAAGATGCTACCCATAAACGCGTTGGAGGGTATTCTAAAGGGATGAGGCAAAAAGTAGGAATTGCTCTTGCCATAGCCCGCAGTTCCGAAGTTTTGCTGCTCGATGAACCCACAAGTGGGCTTGATCCGGCTGCAAGCAGTGATTTTGCCACGCTTCTTACAGAAATGAAAGAACGAGGAGCAGCAGTTTTGATGGCAACCCACGACCTTTTCCGTGCCAAAGAAACCGGTACGAAGATTGGCATAATGAACAGGGGATCCCTGGTTGATGAGCTCAACGCAGCAGATGTAACCCACAGCGACCTTGAGAAGATATATCTAAACCACATGAGGGCCTGATCATGAACATCTATTCCATTGCCAGAAATCAACTAACGCAACTTGTTCGGGATAAAGTGGTTGCATCGCTTGGTTTGCTGATACTTCTACTACTTGGGATTTCAATAATTACAGGCATCAGTTACTACAGTGAAATAACGGAGCAACATCAAGAGGCAGAAGAGCTGGCACGCTTACAGTGGGAAAAACAGGGAGATAAAAACCCCCACTCAGCAGCCCATTACGGTACCTTTGCCTTTAAACCGGTAACGGTTCTATCTGTTTTTGAACCGGGTGTTGACCGTTATACCGGAGTTTCCATTTTTTTGGAAGGGCACAGACAAAATTTTGCTGCCTATAGTTTGGCTGAAGATAAAGACAGCTCAAGACGCTTCGCAGAGCTTACATCGGCGTTTATCTTTGCCTACCTCTTTCCTCTTTTTATCATTCTTGCAGGCTACCGCTCCATTACCGCCGAAAAGGAATCCGGAATGTACCGTTTTCTGAAAAGCCAGGGGGTGAGTACCGGCCAGCTCATTGCAGGAAAATCGCTGGGCTTATGGGCAGTAATCCTGCTTATCTACATCCCTTTTTTGGTGATAGGATTGATTTTTTTGTTCATTACAGGGGCAATTGGTGATAGTTTGGCCGGATTCCTGTTTATGGGGATCGTATGGCTGCTCTACTTTGGTGTGGTTGCTCACATCACCATTACTGTATCTGCTCTTGCAAATAGTTCGGGTTCATCTATGGTTGTGCTGTTATCACTATGGATACTGAGCACACTTCTTGTGCCCAGGCTGATAACCAATGTTGCATCCGGGATACATCCTGTACCAAACACGTCAGAATTTTATCAGGCTGTGAGAACCGACCTTTTAGAAGGAATTGACGGGCATAATCCATACAGTGAGCACAGTGTGGCATTTCGCGATTCAGTTCTTGCAGCACACAGAGTTGATGATGTAGCCGACCTGCCGTTCAACTTCCGGGGGATGATGCTGCAGGAAGGAGAAGAGTTTGAGAAGAAAATATATGATCATCATTTTGCTAAAATTGATGAGATACACCGTGCTCAGAACCGACTCTTTTCAATAAGTTCATTCCTGTCGCCAACCATTGCTGCCCGGATGTCTTCGATGGCTGTTGCCGGAACGGATATGCATGCCTTCAACCATTTTTCAGCAGAAGCAGAGGCATACCGAATTGAGCTTGTGCGAGAATTAAACATGGATTTAAAAATCAACGCAGTTGGTGACAGAGCTGTAGGCTACACGGCCGGGGCAGACTTTTTTGCCCAAAACATAGCGTTCACGTACGAAAGGCCGGAATCTGTTTTTGTTAGTTCCACTCAGTTGATGCCACTGTTTATTACACTTCTCTGGTTTGTTGCATCTATTCTGATTCTCACTGTTGCAGCTCATAAAAAGGAGGAAATATAATGATGACTCACATCTTCTCTTTTGAATGGCTGCATTTTCGTAAATCGGGTGTATTTTGGGGAACAGCAACAGCTTTGCCGTTGCTGATCGGTTTTAGCCTCTTTCTGGGCAGTGAACGAATCAATGAACAAAATGAAACCATTTCCGATATTATTGCAACTGAAACTGTTTTCTATGATAACATGCGCTCACAGCTTGAGGCTATTGAACGAGGTGAAGCCGAGGTGGACGCATGGTTCCAAAACCCGGCCAATCCTTTAGTTTTAGGCCAATTCGGCCAGGCGGGACGGCACATTTTCCTTCATCCAAATCCGCTGGCACCATTGGCAGCCGGCCAGCTTGATATCCTTCCCTACTACGGCAAAGTGACCCTCACAACTATGGAGCCTCTGAGAGATAATGCACTTGAAAATCCATTCATGCAGGTTTCCGGATCATTCGATTTTGCATTTGTGCTGGTATGGCTCGTGCCGCTTTTCATTATAGTGATGGGATATAACGTGATCTCCTCAGAAAGGGAGAGAGGCACGTATTCACTGCTTCAATCTCAGCCGGTATCCATGAGAACTATTTTAGTCCAAAAAATGATCTTCCGGTTTTTACTGGTTTTCGGGATCATCATCCTATCGCTTTTCGTTTGGGCGGTTCTGTTTGGCATTAATCTCTTTAATATTCAGGGATTACAGTTAATAGCAGCTATCTCAATCTATGCAGCGTTTTGGTTTGCTCTCTGCGTATTGTTTAATCTCTTTCAAACAAGTTCTGCGATAAATGCGGTTGGGCTTACAGGCCTTTGGGTATTTTTTCTGCTTATCATTCCCTCCGTTATTTCACTCATCGTAATCTCTCTGCATCCCGTACCCTCACGTGCTCTTTGGATAACGGAACAGCGTGCTATTCAGCAGGCCATTCAGGCCGAGGGTGATGCCATTTTCGATACATGGGTAGTTGATCATCCCGAGGAATTTGTAGAAGGGGATACACCTCAATTTTATGACACCTGGATCAGGCGTTTTGTGTGGGCACAAGCCACAGAAGAGCGCGAACGCGAAGCTGAAAGGCAGTTTGAAGAGCCACGAGAAAGGCAGGCTCAGCTTGCTTCCCGCTTGAGGGTACTTTCACCCCCAATGACTCTTCAGGCCTGGCTTGAACGAAAAGCCGGCACCGACAAAGATCGCCTTCGGAGCCTTGAAAAAGAAATGCGTTCCTTTCAACAAGAATGGCAGGAGTTTTTTCTGCCCCGTTTTCAAAGGCTGGAGTTTTTTACAGCTGATGAGCTTACCGATTTACCTGCTCCACAGTAAAGAGCATATCCAAGTAATTAAAACCCATTCTAAAAAAATAGATGCTGACTGAACACATAAACAAAAAACCTTTAAAAGCTTATGAACCGTAAATCATTTCTCAAAACATCTGCCCTTGGAATGGGCGCCTTGTTTCAAATGCCTTTTTCTGGTGAGCATTTTAGCGCTTCGGAGATGTATGAAGCGTTTAACCGGAATGTATCAACCGGCCGAATGTATGATGTGCTGATTATTGGCGGAAGTTTTGCCGGGTTATCTGCTGCGATGGGTTTGGGACGCTGTCTCAGATCTGTTTTGGTGATAGATGAAGGCCTGGCGCGAAATCGTACATCACCAAGTGCTAATAATCTCTTCAGCCGCGATGGACAAAATCCGGAGATAGTAAGGAGTGAAGCCAAAGAACAGTTACAGCAGTACAAAGAATACCTCAGCATAATAAGCGGCAGTGTAGAGGCGACATCGCAAGAAGATGACACTTTTGAAATTCAGCATGCCGATGGAAGTGTTTACAAAGCTAAACATATTGTTTTTGCCAGCGGTGTGACTGATAATCTGCAGGAGATAGATGGCTTGAAAGAACTTTGGGGCAGGGGTGTGTATCATTGTCCCTATTGCCATGGCTGGGAAAACCGAGGCAAAAAAACAGTAGTGATTGGCGAAGGTGCACGTTTACTTGGTTTTGCTTCAAACATTACGAATTGGACAGATAACATCACTTATTTTAGCCAGGGAGAGGCACTAAACTTACCAAATGAGACTGTATATATGTTGCGTGGTTTTGGTTTGGTAATCAGAGAAGAAAAAGTCGATCAAATCTCAAAAAGAGATGATGAGATACACATTCGCCTGGCTGGACAGGATGAATACGAAATTTTTGAGGCCTGCTATGCACCGGGCATCGTTCGCGCAAACAGTACCCTTGCAGAATCTCTAGGATGTGAAATGAGAGATAATGGATCTATAGAGGTTGATGAAAGATATCAAAGTAGTGTAGCAAACGTGTACGCAATAGGGGATGTAAGCAGCCGGTCAAACGGGCAGGTTATTCATGC
This sequence comes from Balneolaceae bacterium, assembly GCA_007693395.1. Lineage (GTDB taxonomy): Bacteria > Bacteroidota > Rhodothermia > Balneolales > Balneolaceae > Rhodohalobacter. Next base: position 35,454 of record REDS01000034.1, read on the forward strand.
AGCATACTCTGGAAACGTTGTGGCAGCTGCCATTAATAGAAAGATCATACAGGCACGATTTTCATCATCCTAAACCAAAAAAACTTTTTAAACCTCAAACCTAATCCAAAGTCATGGTACAAAACATAATTTCTCGAAAAAAAGCACTCAAATTTTTAACCTTAGGATCTGCATCTGCTTTTTTTGCACCTACAATCGTAACAACGGCATATGCCGTCAATGAAACACACCGGGCAGGTTCATTTCTCTCGTTCAACGATATTTTTAATGCGGCCTATCCATTTTCACTCCAGCCATTGCCTTATGCTGATGATGCTCTTGAACCATACATAGATGCAAAAACCATGAATATACATCACGGAAGGCATCATAACGGCTACATCAATAATTTGAACCGGGCACTTGAAGGTTATACAGAGCTAGAGTCAATGACTCTATCAGAATTGGTTGCCGGATTGAATGAGCTGCCTGAAGAAGTACGAACAGCTGTTCGAAATCATGGAGGAGGGCATCTGAACCATGTACTCTTCTGGAATACCATGATACCCGGGGGAAGTGATCCAACTGATTCACTAAAAGAAGTTATTGATCGGGATTTTGGATCGTTGGATAATCTTAAGGAAAAGCTGCTTTCGGAAGCTGGCAGAGTGTTTGGCAGTGGATGGTCGTGGCTGGCTGCTGATGAATCAGGCAGACTCCACGTAGTTCGAACGCCAAATCAGGATTGTCCATTAACGGATGGTTTAACTCCGCTCACCGGTGTGGATGTATGGGAGCACGCCTACTATTTGAAGTATCAAAACCTGCGCGGAGAATATGTTGAAAATTGGTGGGATCTGATCCATTGGGAGAAAGTCTCCGAAATTTACGAAAAGATTGCATGATCTCACGAAATTCCATTCTTGAGTGGCTCATCATCGGAGGGGGAGTGCATGGTACATACCTTTCAAATGCCCTAATTAGAAACCGCATAACCCGCCGAAGTGATCTGCGAGTGTTGGATCCACACGACGAGCCTCTCAGGGAATGGAAAAAATGTACAAGCAATGTGGGTATGAAGTACCTGCGTTCACCTAAAGTGCATCATCTGGACCTCGAACCTTTTTCACTAAAACATTTTGGCGTATGCGAATCTTGTGATGAAAGGCTTTACATTCCCCCAAATGACCGCCCATCTTTGAAACTATTCAACCGGCATGCCGAAAATGTAATCGACAGAAACGGCCTTCAAAATCTCAGGATAAAAGAAGTAGCACTAAGAATAAAACCGGGAAGAACTTTTCATACAGTTTTTGGCTCAGAACATATCTACAAAACCAAAAATATTGTTATTGCCGCCGGTAACGGAAAGCCGTTTTGGCCGGAATGGGCTACTTTTATTAGAAACGAAGGTGCAAAGATTATGCACGTACTGGGTGATTGCTTTGACAAAAAGAGAATACCTGAACAGGCGGTAGTTGCAGTGGTTGGCGGAGGAATGTCTGCGGTGCAAACCGCCATCTCCCTGGCTTCTGAACATCGGGAAGTTGTATTGATTTCACCGCATAGTATTCAGATAAATAATTATGATTCTGACCCTGGATGGATGGGGCCTAAATATTTACAAAAATTTCGAATGGAACCGAATTACAAAAGGCGCCGCCGTTGGATTAATGAAGCCAGAAACCGGGGTTCTGTTACACAAGAGCTTTACAGAAATTTTGCACTCTTGAGGAAAAATAAGCAGTGCCGGTTTTATGCCGGAAAAGTTGTATCTGCTGATCCGGTTAGTTCTGAAATGATATTATTACATCTTGACACTGCCGAAGTAACCGCAGCTAATGTAATCATTTTAGCTACCGGTTTTGAACAGGGTTTGCCGGGCGGTGCAATGATTTCCGAGCTGGCAAGAGATTCTGGTTTTCGTTGTGCATCATGCGGGTTTCCAATACCGGACCGCTATTTAAGGTGGTGGGATGGAATTTACTTAAGTGGCTCACTTGGGGAGTTGGAAACAGGGCCTTCTGCTCCAAACCTGATAGGAGCACGGATGGCCGCTAATAAGATTCTTTCTGCTGCAAGCAAAACAACAGATAGTAGCTATAAATTGTACAAAAATGGCTACTGAAAAAAAATATTTAGTCTAAACTAAATTCTTTATATTTTTAGCCTAAGCTAAAACATAATGTACATCGGAAAGTGATGGATACCACATCGAATAAAATTAGATCGGTTCTTACCATCGCATTGGCTATATGCATGGCATTTGTCTATCCGGTGCATGTGGTTATTGATCATTCAGGCCTTTTTGGACATCACAATCATGTACATCATGATCACCATGATCATTCAAGGGATTATCCTAATACTGATGACGAGCTTTGTGCGCTTTGTTTGTCACTTGGTTCGATAGAAATATCGGAAAAAGTACAGCTTATACATGTTGCTTTTGATGAACCGTATTATCAAAGTACCATTTTCACTGAGTGCAAAAACTCACGAAATCTCTCTTCTGCACGTGCACCGCCGGACGTTCTTTTGATTTTAGCTTAACCATGGTACACAAAAAAATCAAAAGGATTACATATGAAAAATTTATTCAAAAAAACTTTGGCAGTGGTGTTGCTGCTTTTTGGTGCAGGCAATCTTGATGCCGGTGCACTCAACACAGGTGAATCCCTCAGGGGGGAAGTGGTACATTCCGCCACCGGAGAACCGATTGCGGGTGCTACAATACTTATCCGCGAAATCGACCGCGGAGTGGCTGCCAATACAGATGGACATTTTACGCTCAGAAATCTGACCGCAGGTACCTACACACTGATAGTCCACGCTGTTGGTTTTACTGAAAAAACGGTATGGGTTACAATTCCGGCCGATGAAGAAATTACCATTGAACTGCGACCCGAAACCATTCGAGCCGATGATATTATAGTCACCGCTTCACCTCTGGGCCGCAGTATCCGTTATCAGCCTGCCCAGGCGATGAACCGGGAGGCACTTCAGCAAAAAGCGGCGCCAGGTTTGGGTGAAATCCTGGACGGCAACCCGGGAGTATCATCAAGATCGTTTGGTTCGGCTCCATCACGTCCTGTTATCCGAGGCATGGACGGCGACCGCGTTCTGGTTCTTCAGAACGGTGAACGGATGGGCGATCTTTCCGGAACCGCTGTGGATCACGCCGTATCGCTCGATCCGCTCTCGATGGATCGTGTAGAAGTGATTCGGGGTCCGGCAAGCCTTCTGTACGGATCCAGTGCCATAGGCGGAGTGGTGAACCTGTTCAGTAATGATATGCCGAGAGAGTGGGATACCGGTTCATCAGGAAGCTTAGCCACGCATGTAGCAACCGTAAATGATATGGGGGCGGGGTTGGCACGCTATCAATACGGAGGTGATCAATTTGCTGCAACAGGGCGCTTTATATATCGTGAGGGGGGAGATTTGCGAACCCCGGAAGGGCGCCTTCCCGATACCGCTATCAATAATTTGAGTTATGGTGCGGGTGTTGGCTATCGTTCGGGGCGTTTCGAAACGGGGCTTTCATTCTCGGGAATGGATTATACATACGGATTGCCGGAAGAAATTGACGACCCCAACGAAAAAGTTGAAATCAGGATGAACCGGATGAATCTTCAAAGTGTGTCCACATTACAGATGGACCGTTTTTTTGAACTGGCTGAACTCCGTATTCAGTATAGTGACTATCAGCACGATGAGTTCGAAATTGAATTTGAACCGGACGGAACTGTAGATGAGGATCTTGAAATCTCCTTCGACCAGCAGACAATCAGCAGTTCACTTTTGCTGCGCCACAGGCCTGCCGGGCCTTTTGAAGGGGCAATTGGCCTCAGTTTTAACTATTCGCAACTTGATGTAGGTGGTGATGAGGCGCTCACTCCAAATGCCGAAAGCTATTTTATAGCCGGGTACATCTATGAGGAGATCCGCCTGAATCGCTTCCTCACAATGAAAACCGGGGCACGGGTTGAGTTCAAGGAGATGTATGTGAAGACCAATGAGCTGTTTCCCGATGCGGATCAGTTTGAAGATCGGTCTGATCTGATCTTTTCCGGAGCGGTTGGACTGAATTTCAGTCCGAACAGAAACTGGGAGTCAGGGATACAGCTTGCCAGGGCGTTCCGCACTCCGGGCGTTGAAGAGCTATATTCCAACGCACCTCATTTGGCTGCCGGTTCGTTTGATGTGGGTGATCCAACTCTGGGCAATGAAATCAGCCTGGGAACCGACTTTTTCATTCGCTTCAGCAACAGTAGTGTGAGAAGTGAACTGTCGCTTTTTGCGAACCGGATCAACAACTTCGTTAACTTTTCGCCCACCGGTGAGACTCACCTGCCATCAGGTCTTCCAATATTTGAGTATGGATCGACCGATGCCCTTCTCTACGGGTTTGAATTTCAAACCGATATTGCTTTTAGTGATCAGTTACGAGCAGGAATCGGCTTCGACTACGTAAGGGGTCGGGAACGTGCAGGTGAGCAGAACGATCTCCCGTTTATTCCGCCATTCCGCACGCATCTCTCCATGATGTACGACACCGGTACCTGGTATTCCGGGCCCAGGCTCAGAATTGCCAATTCCCAGGAACGGATTGCGCCAAATGAAGATCCGACCGATGGCTATCTGCTTGTGGGCATGGATGCCGGATATCGGTTTGGCCACGGGGTTTCCTTTGCCCTTCGGGTCGATAACCTGCTCAACGAAAGCTACCGCGATCACCTGAGCCGCGTAGAAGACCGAAACAACCCGATGCCGGCGCGAAATATCAATGCGATGCTGCGATGGGAGTTTTAATTCGGAGTCACAAATTTTACGTATGTAAGGGTAATGAATGAAAAATACCGGTTTAATGGCTTAATAAGATGCAAGCCGCAGAACCTTCATTAATCAAATCCTTATAAATGACTAACAAAAAAATGGACGATAGGGATGGTGTCAAGCGGAAAACATTTCTGAGGCAGGCCGGTTCAGTGGCTTTTTTTACAGCGCTCGGTTTGCCATTTTACTCGTGTGGTTCAACATCCGCTGATGATAGCAGTGAACAGACGGTGAACAGTTCCGCAGTAGGAATCACAGTTGACGGGAACCGAATCACGATTGACCTGAACAGCATAACGGGGCAACTGCTGAGCGAAGAGTCTGACTGGCTGCTAATACGTGATAAACGCACATTGGTAGTGAATGTGGACGGCTCATTGATTCGCTCATTTACCAGCAGATGTACCCATGCCAACTGCTCCGTAAACTGGCGCTTTTTGAACAGGCAATTTGAATGTACCTGTCACGGTTCGCGGTTCGATACAGCCGGAGCCGTTACGCGCGGTCCGGCCACAAGAGATCTTCCAGAGTTTACAGTCAGCCGCGAAGATGACCGGATCACAATCGAAACAAGAAATGCTTAACACAAAACCAGCTTGAAAAATGAAATCACAAATAAATAATCGCTATACGTTCTTTAGATTATTTGGCACTGCACTGCTATTACTCTGCTTTATCACGGAACCACTCTACTCGCAGTGGACCGCAGCACGGCCCGACGGACACGCTCCAATCGGAGTTCATGCCGAACATACCCACCATAAAGGGGAGTGGATGATCGGATATAAATACTTCATGACCTACTCTGATCGCCACCTCGACGGTAACAGCGAAGTGCCACTTTCAAATATTCTGGACAATTACATTATGGCCGGCCAGGATATGATGATGCATATGCATATGTTCGAGGTGATGTACGCCACCTCCGACAGGCTCACCCTGATGTTGATGGGTGACTTGATGTTTCACAATATGAATCACGCCCATGCACCCGGTTTTGGAGAAGATCATTCGCATAATACCAGCGGCCTTGGAGACATAAGGCTTTCGGGACTCTATATGTTTTATGATCGAAACAACCAGCGGATGCATACAGAGCTTGGATTTACCATTCCTACCGGCAGAATAGACTATTTTGAAGGATACGATATGCAGCTTGGCTCCGGCACAGTTGATCTTATTTCAGGGCTCACCTGGCTGGCACAAAGAGAACGTACCTCTTTTGGTGCGCAGGCATCGGGCCAGTTTAGTTTTTATGAAAACAGTCGTAACTACAGGCGCGGTGAAAGGGTGAATGCGACGGCATGGAGCGGATATGTGATAAATGATTGGATTTCACCACTGATCAGGCTCTCTCTTAACCATACGGGTGCCATTAGCGGTCGGGATCCCAATCTTGATCCTTCCATAGATCCCGCAAGAAATCCCAATTTTCATAGTGGCCAGCAGGTAGATGCAGGTGCTGGTTTAAATGTGTACCTCAGAGAGGGACGTTTCTCTGGTGTACGTTTAGCTCTTGAGTTTTTATACCCCATATACCAAAATCTTGACGACCCCCAAATGGCCAATCGCTTTACCGGTGTATTTGGTGTGCAGTATGCATTTTGATGGAGTATAAATCATATTAAGAGCTGAAAATAACTCTATCTTAATGGTAAGAAGTTATATTCACACTCCATGTAATTTTCTTAAATCAACATTTTGCTCATGAAATTATTCTTGAAAACATCAATTATTCTGATATTTGCAACCCTGTTTACAATGAGTGCCACAAAAGCCCAGTCCTGGATTGCATCTCCTGAGGTAATTTTGGGATCATCAGATACCCAGGCCATCAGTGGCTATGTTTTTTATGACAGCAACCGCAACGGAGTTTTTGATGAAGGTGAAAAAGGTATTGAGGGCGTGCTTGTATCGAACGGATTGGATTGGGCTATAACCGACAGCAATGGCGCGTACGAAATAGCAGTCAGAAATAACATGAACCTGTCGATTGTTCAGCCAACGGGGTGGAGGGTGCCCACAGACGAACGACTTGTACCACAATTCTTCTATATCCACAAAGAGGGAGGCACCGGCTACGATCTGCGATTTGGTGGCCTGCCGGACACAGGAACGGCACCGTCGGCTGTTAACTTTCCGTTAATTCGTGAAGGCGCTGCCGGTGAAGAATTTACCTGTGCGGTTGTGGCAGATCCGCAAACCTATTCGAACGAACAGCTTGGCTGGTTTCGTGATGGGGTAGTTGCCGATATTGTAAGACACGGCCTTGAACCCGAAGACTGTATGATCCATCTGGGTGATGTATTGGGTGACGATCTTGGTTTAATGGACCGCTTTCTTGGAGTAACATCAGTTACCGGTGTGCCGCAATGGCTGGTAATCGGTAATCATGATATCGATTTTGATGCCCGAAGTAACAACGATAAATCAGACACATGGCGGCGTATCTACGGCCCAAATTATTATGCGTTTGAAAAAGGAAATGTACTGTTTGTGGCACTCGATAATGTGTACTATCCCTGTGGCGAAGAGTCAGTTGTACTTGGAAGGATGCATTGTGCAAGAGAAGATCGCTCATTCTATAATGGGCGCCTTACTGAAGAGCAGTTTACGTGGTTAGAAGGCTTGGTGGAACGCACTCCCGAAGACAGGCTTATTGTACTGATGACACACATACCCTTTGTCTCTTTTGTTGATAAGCAGAGTGGCCAGCATCAAACAGATGAACTTACCCGTATTTATGATATCGTTGAAGGGAGAGAGGCTCTGGCGCTTTCGGGCCACACACATACCATAGAAAACCACTCTCCTGGACAGATTTTTGATGGCTGGAATGAGCAGACAGGAATAGGCCCGTTGCCGTTTCGGCACATTGTTGCGGGAGCGGGATCAGGTGCGTGGTTTCGGGGTGATTTTAATGTGGATGGCGTGCCCATGGCGCTGCAACGGCTTGGGGCTCCAATGGGTTACCTGAACCTCGATTTTAGCGGTGCGAATTACATAGAGAGTTATATTGGTGCCGGACTAAGTCCCGAGCGGGGACAGTGGATTGGTGTGAACACTCCGGGATTTCGCCATTGGTTCGATACAATCATGGAGTGGGTACAAGAAAATCGTAACGAGCGGGATGATGTGCCGCCTTTTTCTATCAATGATCTTTCCGATACCAAAATTCTTACACCTGAAGATTTTGAAGGTGGAGTATGGCTTACAGCCAACGTCTGGGCCGGTTCAGCTGAAACAATCGTAGTTGCAGAGCTCCCAAATGGCGAAGAGCTTCAATTTACCCGAACACAGGAGGGTGAAGGTGAAGGAATGAGAATTGGTGCTGATTGGGCCGATCCGTTTGCTACAGCCCGTCAGCTTTCAGTAGCGAGATTTGCCATTCAGAGCCGTTTGGGTGAGGAGAGGGCACAGGGTTTTGAGCTTTTCCGGGGATCTCGGTTTGGCCCGGCACCGCCTCAGCCGCAAGGCTCTATTG
>REDS01000001.1 GCA_007693395.1 Balneolaceae bacterium
TAAAAATCAAACCCGATTGAGAGCCCTATCCATACAAAAACAGCGAGAACAGCACCGGGAATCATATTTTTATAACTCTGTTTAACATTTGGCGCAACAAGATAAATTAAGGCAATCGTAATCGTAATCAGAGTAATGGCAACCGGCCATCTTAGCCAGGCCCATACAGTAACTAAAACATTGTCCAGACCAACTTGCCCTGCTAACCATTCAACTGCCTGCGTTCCTGTAATCAAAAGTATCATGGCCAAAATCATCATGAATACTATAGCGAGAGTGTATACGATGGACAGCACAAATTGAGACTTAAATGAACGTGTTTCATCTACCTGATAAGCAATATTCAATGCATGCGTAGCGGACCTCATAGCACTTGAAGCCAACCAAAGGGCTACCAACAGCGCCAATGGTAAAAATCTGCCGGCGGGCTGATCCATCTCACCAATAATTTGAGATACAAGATCTGTGGCCTCACCCGGAACAATGGCCTCAGCTTGTCCCTGCATGATCTCGTATAGTTCCTGAAGGTTTAAGAAGCTTATAATTGCTAAAAACAGGATTAAGAAAGGAATTACCGAAAAAAGCATTTTAAAGGCGACTGCAGCTGCATACTGATCAAGATCGTCATCAAAAAACTCTTTAAACGTTGTCTGAAATGCCTTCTTGAAATCAAATTTAAATATGTTGGTTAACCACATCTGCAAATTTTTGAACTGTCATTAGATTCAATCTTTTACTAAATCGATGACTATTATTTCACACCTAAAGATTTTCAAGATCATTAAGATCTTTATATCGACCAGAAGCTTTTTTATTCTTTTTCAGATCTTCAAGAGAAATGGTTTTAATGTCAATTCCATCAATAATAAATGATACTTTTTTTGGATAACATTCACTGAATTCTAAGCCGGTAACTGAAGTGATGATATCAATTCGATTTGGCGGGTAACCCAACTGTATAATTTGGTCTTTAGTTGTGAAATCATTTACAGTGAGATCTAAACTGTCGAATCCGAACTTTTGAAGAACTTGTACAACATCAGTTGCATTTTTAAAGGTAGGATTAATCCAAAAATCAACATCTCCTGTTACCTTACATATCCGTGAAGAACAACTGCGTAACCACCTACAAGCAAATATTCAACTTTCTGTTCGTTTAATAATTTTGCAAACTCTTTGAACTCCCTGCTCAGCATTTATACCTTTTAGTTTCATGTATTGATGTCTTAATTTTTCTAATGCCAATAATCGTTCCTGCGGAGTTTTATTTCGCCAGTATTCCCTCTCATCTTCATACTGTTGAGGATCTTTAAGGTGATATTTTGTCACAGTTTTTTCAATCATAGTCAGTTCATATAGTACAAAATATTGCAAGAATAAGCGATTTGAAAACATGAATATCTAATTCTGAACTCGCTGATTCCAGCTGAACAGAAAAACACTACCGAAATAATTTAGGGTTCTTCTTTATAAACTTTTGAATCAGTGATTTGATAAAAAAGTGCCTCCTCCGTTTCAGATACCACCAACCTGTAAGGCTGATAATCAACGCCCCAATTGCATTCACAATCATATCCCACATCGTATCTGTTAAACCCGAAGGATCGCCCAGCATCTCTTTCTGCATGTTTAATCCGAAGATCTGATCCATCCCAAACTCAAAAATCTCCCAAAGTGTGCCGATCGTTACGGCAAACAGAAATGCAAAAAAGGCCACAAACCCGGCATTCATTTTCAAATTAACCTGTTTACTCTCATTAAGAATGTAAACCAGTAAAAAACCAAATATACCCATCATCAGTCCGGCAGTTGCATGCAGCGCAATATCCCACCACCATATAAGCTGATAAAATTGCTGAACCTCTCCCAGATACAGAGAAGCAAAAATGAAAAGAACCGCCATCATGTGAAATTCAGCGGGCAGCTCGAGCTCCATTCTGTTTCTGAAAATAATGGGGGCAAAAAGTGCTGTAATAATCAGTGTAACCAGAAAAAGAGACAACCATTGCTGATCAATCAGCAACAGAACCCACTCAATCACCATGATGATTAACAAAAAACGGATGATAAACCGATGAACGCTGTTCTCATCCTTCAAAAACTTTCGTATGCCGGTTTTTAAATCTGCAGCCATGGCTGTTTATTATCTCAATTCAATTTCAGCTTCATTACAAACTAATGATTTAAAGAGTTACGTTTCGAGAAGAATCCGGAAATTACATACTTATGTTGATCGGTGTGGGTATAGTGATTCATTCTCAAACACCGTCTGCATACCTCTGCGAAAACCTTCTGCGATCCTCTGCGAGAAAGACAATCTTTTTTTCTGATCCAATATATCGCCCCTCACATTATTCTCGCAGACGGACACAGACGAACCCGCTGACGAGCGCTGATGATTACTTCTCAAAAACCGTCCGCGATCTTCTGCGAAAACGTCACCGCATTTCTGCGAGAAAGACAATCTTTATTTCTGAACCAATATATCGCCCCTCACATTATTCTCGCAGACGAACACAGACGAACCCGCA
>REDS01000072.1 GCA_007693395.1 Balneolaceae bacterium
ATAGTGTTTTTATGTTATCCTTAACTCTACAATCAAGTAATAATATATATGAAACAGAAAGGGATACTTTTATTAGCCATAACATTTACACTAACACTTGCAGCTTGCAGCAACGATGATGAGCAAGGAAACAGAAATAACAGCATAGTTATTCCTGCTGTGGAAGCAGTGCAAGCGCAATTTGGCGGTTTACCATTAGAGGAGAGATTGAACGGAGTGGTCAGAGCTGCTAACCAGGTTGACATCTACCCCAGAATAAGCGCGCCTGTTGAAGAGGTTTATGTACAAAATGGTGACGAAGTTAGACGTGGTGATGCTCTTTTGAAGCTGCGTGATACAGAATATCGTGAACGCCTCAGGCAGGCAGAAGCAAACCTCAGGATCAACATTGCCCAGCGAAGACAGGCAGAGGCGGCACTCGGTGAAGTTCAGTCTCAGCTAAGGAGAGAGCAAATACTGGCAGACAGAGAACTGAGCAGCGAAGTGGAAATGGAGCAACTGAAAGCCAGGCTTGAATCAGCAGAGGCGAGTGTTGAACTTGCTCAGGCTCAAGTTGAACAGGCCAGATCGAATGTTGAAGAACAGAATGATGCGCTTGAACAGACAATCATTCGCTCACCGGTTAATGGAACTGTTGGCCAGCGAAATGCAGAAATTGGTATGCAAGCCAACACCTCCACCAGATTTTTTACCGTTGGAGATCTTAGCCAGTCGAGAATTACCATAAATCTGACTGAACGAATGTTAAGTTACATTCAAAGAGGCAACACAGTCCGCATTTTTTCTGATAACATCCCAGACAGGGTTTTTACGGGCGAAATTTCCAGAATATCGCCGTTTCTTGGTGCAGGAAGCTTCAGTACAGAAGCAGAAATAGATATTAGCAATGAAGATGGTGCACTACTACCGGGAATGTTCGTAACAGTTGACATTCTTTACGGTGAAAGCGAGCAGGTAACCATTATTCCATTAAGTGCAATCTTCAGGAATCCGCAGTCAGGCGAAACCGGTGTTTTTGTGGCAACAAGTTTTGGCCTCGAAGCAGATCTTCTCGAAGAGCTTGAAGCCGGTGCTTCTTCCCCCGGCCTCAGCAACCCAACCGATGTTGAGTTTGTACCAATCGAAATTGTTGCAAGAGGGCGTGATGCGGCCGGAGTAGCAGGTGTACGCAGTGGCGATTGGGTAGTAACTGTCGGTCAAAATCTCATCTTCAGGGATAATAGCCCACAGGTTAGAGTACGGCCCGTAAGCTGGAACAGCATTATGGAGATGCAGCGCTTGCAGCCTCAGGATCTCCTCAGAGAAATTATGAACGGTAATGTTGCCGAACGATAGAAGGCATTTAAAACAGATAAGGATAACAAAATGGGCTTAACCGATACCTCCGTAAAACGACCTATTGCAACCACAATGGTTTATCTTATTGTGATTGTTTTGGGCATTGTTGGCTTCAGATATTTACCGGTAGACCTGCTGCCTCCGATTGAATTTCCAAGATTATCGATCTCTGTTGATTACCCCAATGTGGGTCCGGAGGAGATAGAAGTAATAATCACAGATCAGATAGAAAATGCCATTGCCGGTGTTGCCAATATTGATGAAGTAACATCACGCTCGGAAGAGGGCAGAAGTATTGTTTCGATCAGTTTTGCACAAAATACAAACTTAGATGAGGCAGCAAATGATGTTCGGGCTGCGTTAGACAGGGTACGCAGAAGCTTGCCTGATGAAGCAGACACCCCGCGGGTTCGCAAATTCGATCCCAACGACTCACCCATTGTAATTTTAGGAGCACAATCAACAAGGGCCCTGGATGAATTGACCCGCCTGCTGGAGCGCGATATATCCAAACGGCTTGAACAGATACCGGGAGTCGGTTCGATTGATGTGTGGGGAGGAGTTTACAGGGAAATCAGAGTAAACCTGAAACGCGACCGTATGATGGCCAGCGGACTCACTGCTGTTGATGTACAGAACGCTATTGTTGCGGAAAACACAACACTGCCCGGCGGTAATGTAAGAGACGGTTTGACTCAGCTTTATGTAAGAACACTCGGGGAGTTCACCTCCATCGATCAAATTTCTGAAACTATTATAACACGGATTGATGGCAGGCCTGTAAGGGTACGGGATATTGCCACTGTAGAGGATGCTTTCGCAGAAGTAGGGCGCTTGGTTGAAGTGAATGATGTACCCATGATACGTATGGGAATACGAAAACAGACCGGTGCTAATACCGTGGAAGTTTCCCGTGGAATTGCGAGAGAAGTTGAACGTATAAATGCAGAACGGGAAGATCTGAATCTGCTTATTGTTACAGATCAGAGTGAGTTTATTCAAAACTCCATCGATAATGTACAGCAGGCCGCAATGTGGGGAGCACTGCTTGCAATTTTTATTCTCTACCTCTTTTTGCGAAATGGTTCAACCACATTCATTATATCTCTTGCCATACCGGTTTCGATAATTGCAACATTTGGCCTGCTCTACTTTACCGGGCTTACGTTAAACCAGATGAGTTTTGGAGGGCTCGCTCTTGGTGTTGGTCTGATTGTTGACAACGCCATCGTTGTACTTGAAAATATAGTGCGGCAACGGTGCAATGGTAAATCCCTGGTTGATGCTTCACTTGTAGGTACAAAAGAAGTTGCCGGTGCTATTGTAGCGTCAACCATCACTACATCGGTTATTTTTCTGCCGGTTGTATTTATGCAGACTATTACCGGCACCATGTTCCAGGAACTGGCACTTGTAGTGGTATTTGCACTTGTCTGTTCGCTGCTGATTGCTCTCACTCTGGTTCCCATGCTGGCCAGTAAGTTTATGACTATTAAGCCCGCAGCAGAGCTATCTGAGAAAGATAAAGGCCGCTTTCAGATATTTTTTGAGAAGTTTGAAAACAGCTACAGTGGATTTTTGCGCAAAGCAATCCGAAAAAAATATGTTGTTTTTGGTGTAACAACAGTACTAATTGGTATTTCAGTTTATGGGGCGGGTTTCATTGATACAGAATTGGCACCCGAAACAGAGGCTGATGAAATACGGATTGATTTCTTTCTGGCTGATGGAATGAATATTGCTGTGGCAAACAGATATTTGGCCGAACTTAAAGAGAAAGTTACAGCAATAGCGCCAATGGATCAGGTTAAATACATGTCAACTGATGTGCGAAACGGGCGGGCACAGGTAGAGCTTAATCTGGTTGATGTAAGCCAGCGTACTATCAGCTCAACCGAACTTGCCGATCAGATCAGGGATCAGATTGAGGGCAGTATTCCGGGTGGTTTTTTCAGGGTTCGGGCTCAAAGCGGGTTGTGGATTCTTCGCCGAATTTTTGGTTCGGGAGGGGATGAAGCTGTTCAGATTCAGTTACGTGGTTTTGATATAGAAATCTCTAATGAGCTGGCTGATGAAATTCGCCGGCGAATGGATAGAATACCTGAAGTACGTGGTGTTCGTTCAGACAGGGAAGAGGGCCGGCCTGAACAAAACATTATTTTTGACCGTGAGAAAATTGCACAGCTCGGCTTAACGGCTCGAGAAGTGGCGCAGGCAGTTCAGGCAAATGTTGGCGGAACCCGTGCCGGAGTATTCAGGGATGGGGGTGATGAGTATCCTATTACAGTTCGTCTGCAGGAACAAGACAGATTGAGTACTCTTGATCTGGAAAATATCTCTGTACGATCGGCTTCCGGTGATATTATACCGATTTCTACAGTGATTGATCAGGAAGCCTCGAGAGGCCCTGTGAGTATAAACCGAATAAATGGCCAGCGAGTCACTTACATCACAGCTAACCTTGAAAGTGGTGTGCCCCTTGGCCAGGCAGTTCAGAAAATTCAGGCAGAGCTCTCAGATCTTGCTATGCCTGCGGGTTTCTCAATTGTTTATGGCGGGGAATACGAAGAACAACAGCGGGCTCAAACCGATTTTATCATATCAATTTTGATGGCGCTTGCACTTATCTATATGGTTATGGCAGCTCAATTCGAGCGCTTTCTGGATCCGCTTATAGTAATGTTTGCTGTTCCCGTGGCTGTTATTGGTATTATTCCAACCATGCTGCTTACCAATACTACCTTCAACATGCAGAGTATCATGGGGGTTATTATGCTTGTTGGTATTGTGGTGAACAACGCCATCGTACTGGTGGATTATATTAACCTGATGAGGCGTGAAAAGAATTTAAGTGTGATAGAAGCCGTTGTGGAATCGGGGCGATTGAGGTTACGCCCCATTCTTATGACAACACTCACAACCGTGCTCGGATTACTCCCGCTATCGTTCGGGTGGGGTGCAGGCGGCGAAATACAGGCCTCTCTTGCCCGGGTTGTAATTGGCGGCCTTACTGCATCAACCCTGATAACTCTTGTACTGATACCTGTGGTGTATATCACTGCAAATGGAATTAAGGAGTTTATTGTGGAGAAGAAGGCAGCGTTTCTCGAGTCGAGGGAAGCAGCAATTGCTCAGCCAAGCCAGGCATAAAACTTTCTTTCTGTTTTTTAGGCGGAGTATTACACACCTATTCCCCTTTGTTACATACCTCAGATTAATGCCGGCAAATTCCCATATCTGCCGGCATTTTTTATTTAACTAAACGGCATATTTCTTGCACTTTCTTGAAAATTTCAGATATTACCGTACACCCGACCTGCGATAACCTGATTTTTTCCGATGTTCATATTTATATCTCTTCTGTTTGTAGTAGCACTTATTGTGGTACTAACGGTACGGTTTAATCTTCACCCATTTCTTGCTTTGCTTTTTGGCGCAATCGTGATGGGCTTTCTTGGAAGCCTTGAAGGTTCGGTACTTGTGGGTTCACTGGCAGATGGTTTCGGGGCTACCCTGCGTAGCATTGGAATTGTAATTGCTGCAGGAGCAATAATTGGTGAATATCTGGATCGCAGCGGCGGGGCAAAAGTTCTCGCGAATAAAATTCTTGACAAAGTTGGTGAGAAAAAATCACCATTATCCATGAGCCTTACGGGCTACATCGTATCCATTCCGGTGTTTTGTGATTCCGGTTTTATTGTACTTTCGGCTTTAAACAGGGCAATAGCCAAGCGGGCAAAAATTTCGCTGGCTGTGCTTGCGGTTGCCCTCGCATCGGGCCTTTATGCCACACACGTTTTTGTACCGCCAACCCCGGGTCCGCTTGCTGCTGCGGCAACACTGGGAGCGGATGTAGGCTGGGTTCTGATCTTAGGTTTGATTGTTTCAGTGCCTGTTCTTTTGGCATCTCTTGCCTGGGCTACACTCTATTGCAAAAGATTCAACATTGAGTTTGAGCTTTCTGAACTTGAATCAGAGAAACCCAACATCCCGCCATCATTTAAACTTGCTATCCTTCCAATTCTTACCCCAATACTCTTGATCGCTTTAAAATCCATAGCCGAACTTCCCGCAGCACCATTTGGCGAGGGTTGGTTATTTTCAGCTGTTCAATTCGTGGGCGACCCGATTGTTGCATTGTTGATTGGCGCCGTTCTTTCGTTTCTGATGGTTCGCGGCGGAGGCAAAAAGATTCAGAATAAATGGCTGGAGGAGGCCCTGAAAAAGGCCGGGATTATCATTTTGATAACTGGAGCCGGAGGCGCATTTGGAGCAGTACTGCGGGAAACAGATCTTGGTGAGTTTGCCTCCCAGTTTGCACAGATTGGCGGTTTGGGAGTTTTGGTTCCATTTTTGATTGCAGCTTTTTTGAAGACTGCTCAGGGATCATCCACTGTGGCGATAATTACTGCTGCTGCAATTACAGCGCCACTGCTTGAGCCACTCGGGTTCGATTCCACAATAGGTGCAGCGCTTGTGGTGTTAGCCATTGGTGCGGGTTCGCTTACCATATCGCACGTGAATGACAGCTATTTCTGGGTTGTGGCAAAATTCTCGGAAATGGATACATCTACAGCGCTGAAAACCCATACAATAGCAACACTGATAATGGGTGTTACAGGCCTGATCACCGTACAGATTCTCGCCTGGATATTGGTTTAACAGTGGCCATTCAACAAAAAATAGAATCCATTAGATATGTTTCAACTTAAACGACTTATGCTGTTTTTGATCGTTGCACTATTTCTGATTTCGTGCAATTCAGGGGAGAAAGATGATCTAATTATGACTGTAAACGGAGCCATTTTTTCTTCGGATATGGGTGTTACTCTTTCTCATGAACATGTTATGGTAGACTGGATTGGGGCGGATAGCACGGGGTATCATCGCTGGAACAGGGACGAAGTTGTTGAGCGCGCTCTTCCTTACTTTCTGGAGGCGAGAAAGCGCGGGATTGATACAATTGCAGAAGCAACACCGGCATATCTTGGACGAGATCCATTCATACTTGCTGAAATATCACGTCTATCCGGAGTTCAAATATTAACCAATACCGGTTTTTACGGAGCTGTTGATAACCGCTTTATTCCGGGTTATGTATATGATGAAACTGCGGATGAAATTGCTGCACGGTGGATCGATGAATTTGAAAACGGCATTGATGGAAGCGATGTAAGGCCGGGATTTATAAAGATCTCTGTAGCCGAAGAACGGTCACTCACCACACTCCACCAAAAACTGGTTGAAGCGGCAGCCATTACGCATCTGCAAACAGGGTTAACCATTCTCTCTCATACTATAGGGGATTTACCGGCACTTGAGCAGATCCGGAAGTTGAAAGAGAAAAATGTAAGCCCAAAAGCCTGGGTCTGGACACATGCACAATCCGGCACAATGGAGGGAAATATGGAAGCAGCAGAAATAGGTGCCTGGATTGCGCTGGATAATGTAAATTTCAATCCTGAGCAAGAGCCGGGAGGGCATGGTTCCATTGAATGGTATGCCGATCGAATAATGAGAATACGAGATGCCGGCTTTTTAGGGCAATTGCTAATTTCTCACGATGCCGGCTGGTATGACGTTGGAGAGGAAAACGGAGGGGATTTTCGCGGATATTCTGATCTGTTTGATTATCTTGTTCCCGAACTGGCCGATCGAGGGTTCAGTGATGAGGAAATAATAGAGTTACTAATTTCCAATCCAAAAAAGGCATTTGGCATAAGGGTCAGGGCTTTGTAGAATTATCTTCCCTGCAACACAAACGCTGCCCAGTTAATGGGTGCGGCAAATTCAGGGTGGTCAACAAGCTCCAGTTTTGCGAGTTGTAAAGCCTCTCTGTATGTGTAACCCTCTTTAATATATTGGTAGAAGTAGATCATCAATCTCGATGTGGGTTGATCGCTAACACGCCACTTAGAAACCACCAGATTAGCTGCACCTGCGTATAAGAAAGCCCGTGTAAACCCGATAATGCCCTCTCCACGGTACATCGTTCCTAACCCGGTCTCGCAAGCACCAAGAACAACTAAATCGGCATTCATAGTGAGATTGTAGATGTCTGCCACATATACAATACCACTGCCAGGATCGTCTTCATCACCCCAAAGTACAATACCGGAAAACTCGGGATCAGATTCATTAACAAAAGCGTGTGTTGCAAAATGGATAAACGAAAAATCCTGTAATGATGAATTATGTAACTGCTGTTTAGAAGCATCAGTATGTAAGAAAATCTCTGCTCGTTGAGGGGAGAAAAAGTCGGCAAAAGTTCTGCGCTGGCGGAAGAGCTTTGCAATTTCAGTTGTTTCATATCGCGTAAGAGGCAGAGGAGCAAGGTTGCCGGCAAATCGCTCTATCTGTCCGTCAGTAGAGAAATCTGAAATGGTTTGATTGAAGGGCGCCATCGCAAGAAAATTTCTTGGATTGTCTGATCTTCGCTGTTCCATTCTGTTTAATACTGATATAGAGGGTGTGTACGATATTTTATAATCGCGAATTAAAAAGGCGAGTTCATTATATCTGATATTGTCATTCGCAGGGTTACTCAGAAGCAATTCAAACGGCAGAAAGTGAAGAATATGATCAGGTATAATTACGAGTTTTGAGGTAGATATCTTATCGCGTAAAGGCTCCATAACATGCTGGTAAAGCCGATAGGATAACTCCGAAAATTCATCAGATTTTCCTGATAAAACAGCCTCTCTAAGTTGTTCAACCATTGTTGGTATTTCATCAATCTGGCCAAGATTAACCACAGAAATGCCATCCTTATCAACAAGAAGCGCAAGAAGCATCTCTTCTGTAAACGAGTAACTTATCAGAGTTTCATCATCGCTTAATAATGATCTGGCAAGAGACACATTTGCTGGAGTGAGATCGTACCTTAAGTAGTAATAAGATGGGTATGATGCCTCCAAAGATCGTGTAAACTCCAAAAGCTGCTCTTTCGCATAGAAAAGCGAGTCTCGAAAAGCGGAGGTGACCGCTTCATCTGCATCAAATCCCCGCTCCTGTTCTCTGTGTAAGCTTGTGTACAGGTTCGTTATGGTTTGATTGAGCTGCCGTTCTTCATCAAGAACGTCAGATGGAACACCGGCAAAATATCTTGCATCAATACCCTGAAGAAGTTCAGCTGCTATGCGCGATCTGCTTCGCTCACTCCATTCAAACATTTTTTCCAGCCATCTTTCATCATCATCCATACCAAATTGATGATAAAAAATTTCAATGGAATTACTGTAAATAGCATAGTTCTCTTTGAGCAGATTTAGTTTAGAAGCTTCACTTAGGTACCGTGTTTGTAGATACTCCACAATATCAGCGGCAGTTAAATAGTGGCTTTCAGCTGCCTGCAGATATTCAGGGTTCCCACTATTTCGGAATGCCATCAGCTGCGAGTCTGCAAGCCCTCGTACAGCCTCGAGAAAAAACAGAGGGTGTGAAAGGGCATCGAATTCAATTTGCTCATTGGTAAGGAAACCACTCTCTTCAGTAATTAGCCTGATAGCTTCCGTGTAATAATACTTAGCCTGCCTGTAGTTATATTGTTGTAAATATGAACGCCCAATTCGCTGGTTAATATCCCAGACATCCGGATGGGCAGCTCCCAGGCTCGATTCAATAATGGTAAGTGTTATTCTGTATTGCTCTCTTGCCAATTCATATTCATCAATCAATCTGTAGAAATCCCCCAGTTGAGTGTGTATTCCCACAAGGTTAATGTGGTTTTCACCGTAATGAGACGTTAAAAGAGAAAGCGCGAGCTCGAAATTTTGCTGGGCTTCATGAAAACGGCCAATTTGCGAGTAGATATTTCCAAGGTTTTGGTATCCAATTGCTGTTTCTGTGTGTGTTGGCCCAAATGTGTTTTCTCGTAGGCGCTGTGCTCTTTCAAGTACTTCGGAGGCCCTTGTAAGGTCGCCCAATTGGATGTAAGATACACCGGCATTGTTTAGCGCAATTAAATATCGTGTACTGTTTTCTCCGAGCACGGCACGTGAAACCGAGGCTGAGCGTTCAAAATATTCGCCGGCTGTAGCGTAATCTCCAATACCATAGTAAACCGAACCAATGCTGTTATAAGCAAATACCAGCTCTATATGATTTTCACCAAATGTTTCTCGCACGAGCCTCAGGTTCGTTTGATAGTGCTCCATAGCTGTGTTGATATTGCCAAGCCTGCGATGGCTTATTCCAATATTATTATGAACCTGGAGCACAATGCTGGTGATTTCAAATGTGGGTTCTAATGATTCCAGTATCTCTAAAACCCCGTTGTAATAAATTATGGCATCATCAAACCGCCCGTCTGCGTGTAAAAGCCTTGCATTAAGTGCAATAGCTCTTGCTTTAATTACTCCCTGTATATTGTTCTCTTCGACTATGTTGAGTGATTTTTCTGACCATTCAAAGGCGTTTTGCATTTCAGAGGCCTCCAGGTGATAGTAAGAAATCTGCACATACAAATTTGCTGTAGTTTGGGGGCTGATTCTATCGGAGTTAGCAGCCAAGCTAAGTGCACGCTCAATAAAACTTTCTGCATCAGGTGTGTTTTGGCGTGTTCTGTAGATATTTATTCTTGTGGTTTTAGCCTGTATGCATAGATCAGCAATCGTTTCGTCGTTGCAAAACCGATCTGTGAGATCTATTATTTTTGAGTAAGCGGTATCATAATCTCTCGAGAAAAACAGCTCTGTTGCTTCAGTTAACCTCTCATCTTGAGGTTGAGGGGGAAAAGCTAAAAGCGGATTGAAAAGCAAACTGAGCGCAAAAGCCACCCAAAACTGAGTAAAGTAAGAACGTAGTGAACTGTGTTTTGTAGCTGAGAACATGCAATTTTTTTTGCATGTTACTGAACGCGATTGATTTTGTAAAGAATTAGTGTGAAATGTTTGTTAAGAATCGCCAAAAAGTGCACTCACAAACGCAAGCCTGTCAAAGACCTGGAGGTCTTCAATCTGCTCCCCAACACCGATATACTTTACAGGTACACTTAATTCGTTAGATACCCCAATTACAATACCTCCTTTTGCTGTGCCATCGAGTTTTGTGAGAACAAGGCCGGTTACTTCAACCACATCGGTAAAAGCTTTTGCCTGCTGCATGGCGTTTTGTCCGGTTGATGCATCGAGAACCAAAAGGATTTCATGAGGCGCGCCATCTACAACTTTTCCCATTACACGCTTAATTTTACCAAGCTCTTCCATCAATGACTTTTTGTTATGAAGACGCCCGGCAGTATCAATCAGTGCGATGTCTGAACCTTTAGAAACCGCCGAAGAAACCGTATCGTAAGCAACGGCGGCGGGGTCTGCATTTTGTCCCTGCTGAATAATTGAGACACCTGCCCTTTCGCTCCAGATTGTAAGCTGATCTACTGCAGCGGCACGGAACGTATCAGCAGCGCCAAGCACTACCTTCTTTCCTGCTTGTTTATAGAGGTGGGCAAGTTTGCCGATGGTTGTGGTTTTGCCCACGCCATTAACTCCAACAATTAATACAACATGCGGTTTATGGGAAAAATCAGCGTCGAACTCTGCTGGTTTATCAGAGCTGTTTTCAATGAGAAGTGAGCCAATCTCATCGCGCATAATTGCCTGCAGTTCATTCTGCGAAACAAATTTGTCGCGGGCAACGCGTGCTTCAAGCCTGTTAATAATTTCAACAGTGGTTTTTACACCAACATCAGAGGTAATTAAAGCATCTTCAAGATCATCAAGCGTGGCATCATCAATTTTATCCTTGCCTGCAATGCTCTTGCTGATTTTGTTCAGCAGCCCTTCGCGGCTTTTTTCGAGCCCTTTATCGAGTTTCTCTTTCTTTTTTAAACCAAGTTTATCTAACCAGCTCATCAGGTAGTTACTTCAAAAATTTTAGTTAAAATCTGCCCCTTCAATAATTCGTTTATGGCGGATGGCATATTCCATGAAAGAATATACCATTACTGCAACTGAGGTATATAACAAAAATGTGTGTACAGCAGTGGCATCGCGAAAGAAAAAGACAGATATCCAGTAAATGGCCATCACATTTACAGATATTTTACCGGACATGATAGACATCGCCACCTTTCCCCTTCTGCGTTGTATCTGGGCAGATCCGGCCATAATTAAAAGATCACGTATTACGCCGATTACAAAATACCAAAGCGGAATCCACCCAATGATTACCGTATAAAGAAACAGAAAAAAGGCCATCAGTTTATCGGCAACGGGATCAAGTATTTTGCCAAGCTCTGAAATTTCATTTCTCCATCTTGCAACGAGTCCGTCCAAATAGTCGGATATGCCGCCATAGGCTACCAGCGCAATAATTATGTTACGGTAGCGCTCATAGTCTTCCATATGCAGGTAGATGATTGGGATAACAACCAGAACACGGCTGAAGGAAATTAGGTTAGACCATGTGAAAATGTGGTCTTTAACCAATACCTTTTTACCATCGATGTTAGCAG
Source organism: Balneolaceae bacterium (assembly GCA_007693395.1). Lineage (GTDB taxonomy): Bacteria > Bacteroidota > Rhodothermia > Balneolales > Balneolaceae > Rhodohalobacter. The sequence goes on from REDS01000072.1 coordinate 11,792, forward strand.
CTTCTCTCATACAGGGTTACTTTGTTCTAACAGATTGTTGCAGGTAATATACAATATTTAAGAAGATACGAATGGAAGATATCGAATTACAGTTAAGCCGCGATTTAATGAAACTTGAAGAAAAAAAACGAGCCTCTAAAAAAGTATTTTCAGGCAGTCTGCTTCATGTTTTTGTGGATGATGTTTCACTGCCAGATAACAATAAGGCACACAGAGAGTGGATAGAGCACCCGGGTGCGTGTGCAGTTGTTCCGGTTTTTGAGGATGGCACAATTATGTTGGTTAAACAGTTCAGATATGCACCAAAGAAACTATTTATTGAAGTGCCGGCAGGAAAGATAGATAAAGGGGAGGATCCGCTGCACACTGCAAAAAGAGAACTTCTCGAAGAGTGCGGGGTAGCCTGTACTCATCTGGAAAAGGCGGGCCATTTTTATCCTGCTATTGGTTACTCTGATGAAATTATTCACGTTTATGTGGGCTGGGGCCTATCCCTGCAACCGCAGTCTGCTGATGAGGATGAGTTTGTGCTGAACTACAGAATTCCATTCAGTAAAGCATCAGAGCTGATAAAAACCGGAATTATTGATGATGGCAAAACGATTTCTGCGATTACACAGGCTGCAAACTGGTGGAGAGAGAATGAGCCTTTTAAGGTGAAAATGTAACGTGAATTCGATTTAAAAATGAACAATATGACTGAGTCCGTCATATTGAGCCTTCACCATCGGCAGGCAGGTGCATCCCGATGAAGTTCAAACTGACGATTCTTACAAATGTTCTATCGAACTCAGGTGTGTGCCTTGAAGTAAAGGTTAAATTGCCATATTTGGCAAGTG
>REDS01000213.1 GCA_007693395.1 Balneolaceae bacterium
TTTTCAGTGGCCGCATGATCCACTTTCTCAGCAGCCGCCCGCCCATCGCCGTAACCGTGTCATCCATAATGGATACGAGTGTTCCCTCCGTACCACCTTCCTGCATGGATGCTGTAAGCTCAAGATTGCGTTTTGTGGAACCATCCAGTGCCATGTAGTCAGCACTTTCGTACGCATAGAGCCTGCGCAGATGAGCCAGTGATGATTTCTGCGTCTCCTGCATATAATGGAGAAGCGTGCCCGCTGCAGTGTGTGCTATTTCGAGCTCTTCAACGCCAAACCCTTTCAGTGAATGGGTTTTAAAATGTCCGGTAAGCAGCTTATAGCCGTAATCACCCTCATAAACCCAATCATCAATAAAGGTAATGTTGTAGGCAGATAATCCACCGGGGAGGTTGTTTTTGTACTTCTTTTGCAGCAGTATTTCTGATGGCTGCAGTGCCTGTAAAAGAGAATCCGTTTCTGTTTTCGAGATCTGGCTAAGGGCAAACTCTCCTGTTGAGATATCCGAAAACGCGATGCCGGCCGTGCCACCTGTCCAAAAAATTGAGGCAATGTAGTTGTTCCGTTTGTGCTCAAGCAGCTTGTCCGACATGGTAACGCCAGGCGTGGTAATTTCCGTAACCTCGCGATCTACAATTTTCTTTCCGGCTTTTTTTGCCTCCTCGGGATTTTCTGTCTGCTCGCAAATTGCAACCCTGAATCCGCGTTTAACCAGCTTTGGCAGGTATGTATCTAACGAATGGTAGGGAAAGCCTGCAAGTGGTGTTTGGTCGCCGCCATTGTTTCGTTTGGTAAGCGTAATCCCAAGTTCGCTGCTAATCAGAATGGCATCCTCAGAGAAGGTTTCATAAAAATCCCCCACCCTGAACAGCAAAATGGTGCCTGGGTGCTTCTCTTTTATATCAACATATTGCCGCATCAGCGGTGTCTGCTTTTTTTTACTCATTGCAGGCTGCCATCATCTTTTATGAAAATTCGATGCTTCTGTTTTTCTTGATTGGTCTACTCATCATCAGAATGAAATACATATAAATAGGGGGCTCTGTGAGATCCTCCTGTTTTCTTTTTGCCTACTCGCTTCAGCAGGCCTGAGTTTAGCATTTTTCTGTGAAATGCAGTTCGGTTCAATTTCTCGCCGAGAATAGTTTCGTGAAGTTTTTGAATATCGCCCATTGTAAACTGGTCTTGCAGTAAATTGGTACCAATAAATTTTCTGTCGATGTTTCTACGCAGGCTCTCCAGTGCTTTTTTCACAATTATGTTGTGATCCTGCATCATCTCCGGAAGTTCATCGAGCTCGTACCAGGAACAGCTTTCTGAAAAATAATCGGGCTTGGGCTCCGCCCGAGTGTAATTAATGAGAGCATAATAGCCTATTGAAATAAATCGCTGAAGCATCCAGTGAGTATCATCAAAAAGCACTTCGTTGGCTTGCATCACCAATTTCATTGGCTCTGGATTGGCCCTGCTTTTCTCACCGAATGTATAAAATTGGTTCAGAAAGATGTTCTTAAGGCCGGTTCTCTCAGAAAGCACCCTGAGAGCAGCCTCATCCGCATCTTCATTTTTCTTGATAAATCCACCGGGCAATGCGTAAAGATTTGTGTTTTTAAACTTCGAAACCAGAATTTTGAGTTCTCTTTCCTGGTAGCCAAAAATCACACAATCCACAGATATACCGGGCATGTAGAGCGATTGATCAAATACCTCTGTTTCTGCTATTTCTTCAACTTTTTGCATAGCTTTAATATAAATATTTGATGAGAGCTTTCCCTACTGGCAAATTGCCTGTTCAGCACTTTTCGGTACGGGGTGTTTATAATCATCAAAGCATTTGCGTTTTGGGATTATTGAGAGATCGGGCTATTTTCAAAACTTCATGGCCATCAAAGAATCAAATAACATAACTTTTTTTGGGCGAAAACTACTGGCTCTGCTCCGCGAAAAAGATCTTTTTTTCAACGCATCCGCCATTACGTTCAACCTTTTTATCTGTGCCATTCCTTTTACGTTAATCCTGATCTCCATCCTGGGTTACATCCTCTCAACAGAAGCGGCTTTCAACGAACTTTTACGTTACGGAAGAGAGCTGTTCCCGTCGTTTACGTTCGAATCACAAACAGGTGATATTATTGAGGGTGCCATCACGCTGGAAGCATTAATTGAGCCCCTGGTTGGAGTGAGGCAGGTTTTTGGTATCGTTGGCCTTATCTTTTTGATGATCTTCGCGCAGGGTCTTTTCCATACTCTTAAACATGTTCTGTTTAAAGTGTTTGATATTCAGGACAGAAAAAGCCCGGCTATGGAGCTTGTTTATAATTTCTTTGCATTTGGAATTGTAGGCGGTGTTTTCATCTTTTTTACGATGGCCATTTCACTCATTTCACTTTTCTCTTTTGATGAGTACACCATTCCCTATACCGAAATTGTGATTGAACTCACCTGGATTTCCGACTGGTTAACGGGTTTCATCCCAACTCTATTCACATTTCTTCTCTTCTTTGCGATCTACCGATACATCAGTGAAAAACGGCTAAACAACCGGGTAGCTTTGATAGCGGCAACCAGCTACACTGTACTGTTCGAAGTTGCAAAGTATGGCGTTAGCATCTACCTGGAGTATGCTTTTACGGCATATCAGTTCTTCTACCAGGGGTACGCTGCTCTCATCATTTTGAGTTTCTGGGCATTTTATTCTGCTTTTCTGTTTGTATTTACCTCTGTTCTTGCAAGAGCCTATCAGGAGGTATTTCTGGAACAGACGCCCGCCATTGAAAAGAATCCCTACACCGCTATTTCCTGATGCATTTACCACTGCCCGCCGATCTTCTCTCACCCGGTTTTTACAGCAACCCCGATGTAGTGGATGTTAGCAGAAAACTGCTCGGAAAAGTTCTCTGCAGTACTATTGGTGGTACATTCACATCAGGTATAATTATAGAAACGGAAGCCTACTCCGGCAGGAACGATAAAGCGTGCCATGCCTACAACGGCTTACGCACAAAAAAAACGGAGGTGATGTATGGTGATCCCGGCCATGCCTATATCTACCTTTGCTACGGTATGCACCATCTGTTCAATGTAGTTACGAATGTAAATGGGCTGGCTGATGCGGTTCTGATCCGGGCAATCTATCCGCTTGAAGGCAAGCAAGAGATCGTTAACAGAAGAAATATCAAAAGTGAGAAAAATCTTACTGACGGCCCCGGAAAGCTGACTCAGGCTCTTGGGATAACAGTAGATCTCACCGGTTGCAGCCTTTTTGAGCCTCCGGTATGGATTGAGGATCGCAACCTGAGGGTCAATCCGAAACGAATCGAAGAAACCCCAAGAATTGGTGTTGATTATGCCGGCAAAGACGCCCAAAAACTCTGGAGGTTTACAATTAATCCCACCCATTTTGTTAGTAAATAACCCTGCCCAATCCCCTTCCCGATTACCAAATCGGCCGGTATAGAATCTTTATCAAAAATGTAAACTTTTGTGAACGATGATAAGGTTGCACCTGTTAAATTGATCGATGTTAAACTAATTCAAACTTAATAGAATCATGAAAAAACTAATACAAGCAACAATCGCCCTATTTTTAAGCTTTTTATTATCTTTTAATGCTGCTTTTGCAACTGATAACGATGAAGCCGCAACTGCGTGGGAGATCGATAAATCACACAGTGCCATCAACTTTACTATCAATCACTTTTTCACACCTGTTGATGGTTCATTCGATGACTACGAAGCAGAAGTACACTTCGACCCCGAAAATCTTGAAGCCAGCCGTATTGATGTAACCATTCCTGTTGAGAGTGTAAATACGCGTAATGAAAGACGAGATAATCACCTTAAATCAGATGATTTCTTTAATACATCAGAGTGGCCTTCAATGCGTTTTGTGAGCCACAGCATTGAGAGCCGTGGTGATAATCAGTTTGTAGCAATTGGCGAGTTAACCATCCGCGATATTACCCGCGAATTTGAACTTCCTTTCGAACTTCTTGGCGTAATGGAACACCCAATGCGCGAAAACACACTCGTGGCTGGTATGGTAGCTGAAGCACAGCTTATGAGATCAGACTTTGGTGTTGGCGTAGGAGACTGGGCAGCAACAGCCGTGGTAGGCGATCGTGTAAACATCCGCCTGAACCTCGAACTACTCGCATCGAATTAAACCAATTCTCTCATCATTTAAAAAGCCATGCTTTTGACGAAGTATGGCTTTTTCTTTTTATAAAATCCAGCTCACACTTTTGGTGATCATCCCTTATATTTACAGTCTAAAATCAAAGAACCACACTTCATGAAGAAAACAACTGTACTGATTATCACCGGATTTATTGTTTTTGCAGCACTTTCACGGCTTCTGCCGCATGCATATAACTTTACTCCGTTAGGAGCTATTGCTCTGTTTGGCGCTGCATATTTCACCGACAAAAAATGGGCACTTTTTGTACCAATCATTGCACTTTTTTTGAGTGACCTTCTCCTTAACAACATTGTGTACAGTGCCTTTTACGATGGCTTTGCATGGCTTACAGGCGGGTTTGTATATCTGTATGGAAGTATGGCTCTTATTGTACTTTTGGGATATTATCTCTTGAAAAAAGTTACCGTTGGCCGTGTGTTAGGTGGTGCAATCGGAGCATCTCTTATATTTTTCATCATCAGCAATTTTGGTGTCTGGATTCACAGCCCCATGTATCCGCTCACCTTAGAAGGCCTGGTGATGTGCTACACCGCTGCCATACCGTTTTTCCACAATACACTCGCCGGTAATGTTGTCTATTCAGTAGTGCTTTTTGGCGGTTATGAGTATTTAAAATATCAGTACCCGCAGCTGCAGCCTGTGCGCATTAACTCCTGATAACGTAGAAAAAAGGCTGAATTCGTGAAAAAACGAATGATCATTATTGGTGCCACTTCTGGCATTGGGGCATCTTTAGCTCGCCAGGCCATTAACAAGGGGTACTTAGTTGCCGGAACCGGCCGCAGAAAAGAGAGGCTGATTTCAATGAAAGAGGAGCTCGGAGAGAATTTTTACTTCCGTCAGATGGATGTTACATCCTATGAAGAGGCCTCTGAAAAGCTTCACTCTCTTATTGAAGAGATGGGTGGCATGGATATAATTGTTCTGAATGCAGGTATTGCCAATGCAACTGCAGCATCCATCGTATCAATGGAGCAGGAGATTGTAGATGTAAATGTGAAGGGTTTTGTGCAGCTATTTGGCGAAGCATTTCAATATTTTAGAAAAACAGGGCAGGGTCATATCGTCGGTATTTCATCGATAGCATCGCTGTTTGGTTCTGCAAGGAACGCCCCTTATGCTGCGTCCAAAGCGTATATCTCAACATTTATGCAGGCTTACCGAAACCGGTGTTACAAATCCAATATTGACATCGCCATAACTGACTGCAAACCCGGCTTTGTTGAAAGTGAAATGACAGAAGGGAAAAAGGGAATGTTCTGGGTTGCCGATACGGAGAAGGCCGTAAAACAGATGCTTACCGATATCGAAAAGAGAAAAGCATATTCGTACGTAACCAGGCGCTGGAGGCTCATTGCCTGGCTTATCAAGCTAACACCCAACTGGCTTATTGAAAGGGTTTAATCTCATAAAAAGAGATACAACAGCAACAGGATAAACGGAAGGGTGAATATCCAGTTGCCTCTGTAATGTGATTGATAGTTGCTGTCCATTTGATCCTTTTTTATCTCTTACACGTGCGTGTGGAAATTGTTCCGAGCTTCCAATGGGTTGGAACCGAGCCTATGGCACTTAAGCTCAACAGCTGAAACTTCTCTTTTTTCGCTTTCCAGACATTTCCTTATCACAACGATTGAGCAATTACTTTCACTACGTTTTAAATGAATACCTCCTGGCTTGTATGAAATCGCAGCCTCCGGTTTTATCAGCAACTTTTCTGTTTAAAAACTGCTTTTTTGCCTGATTATCCTATCCTTACCCCAACCATCCTTCCCTGTCGAGGCTGCGATATTGGATAGCTTCTGCGATATGATGCGATTGTATGCCCTCGCTTTTGTCGAGATCGGCAATGGTTCTGGAAACTTTCAAAATTCGGTCGAAAGCTCGGGCGGATAATCCAAGCGAGTTCATCGCTTTCTTCAGCATGGTTTCCCCTGCTTGATCAATCTTGCAGATTTTTCGGGCAAGTTTCGTATTCATCTGTGCATTGCAATACACTCCACTCATTCCCATAAAGCGCACACTCTGAATTTCCCGTGCTTCAATTACCCGCTCTCTGATTTCAGCCGAGCTTTCTCCCTTGCTCTTGGCAGACAACTCATCAAAACCAACCTTATCCACATCCACATGAAGATCAATACGGTCGAGCAGCGGACCGCTTATCTTACTGAGATAACGCTGCATCTGGATATTGGTTGAACCGTGCTCATCCGACGGATCATACCAATCCCCGGTTGGGGATGGATTCATAGACGCCACAAGCATAATTCTGCTGGGATAGTTTACGCTCATTCGCGCTCTGGAAATACTTACTGAGCCATCTTCAAGCGGCTGCCTCATCACCTCGAGGGCGCTTCGTTTGAACTCCGGTAGTTCGTCAAGAAACAGCACGCCATTATGAGCCATGGAAATCTCCCCCGGCATAGGAATGCTGCCGCCACCTACCAGTGCAACATCAGACACTGTATGATGCGGACTTCTGAACGGCCTGTTAGTAACCAGTGATTTTCCCGGCTCCACAAGCCCGGCCACTGAGTGGATTTTGGTGGTTTCCAGAGCTTCATCCAGGGTTAGAGGAGGCAGAATTGTGGGAATTCTCCGTGCCATCATTGTTTTACCTGATCCCGGCGGGCCCACCATAATTACGTTATGCCCCCCGGCCGCAGCAACCTCCAATGCACGTTTTACATTCTCCTGTCCGCGCACATCCTCGAAATCAAGAATCTCGGTTTGGCCGTTAAGCCTGAATATAGATTTCAAATCAACTTGTACGGGATCGAGGCTGTTTTCATCATGCAGCCACTCCATTACTTGCTTAAGATCTTCAAACGCAATAACGCGTATACCGTCAACCACAGCCGCTTCAGCTCCATTTTTTTCGGGAACCAGAACATACTCTAAACCGCGGTTTCGGGCTTCCACAGCCATAGGCAGCACGCCTTTTACAGGGCGCAGTTTTCCATCCAAAGCCAGCTCACCCAGAATAAGTGATTTTTCAAGTTTATCTGTATCAATCTGCCCGGATACGGCCAATAGGCTTACGGCAATGGGTAGATCGAATGCGCTGCCCTCCTTTGGCAAATCTGCAGGAGCGAGATTAACCGTTATTTTACCCCGCGGAAAATGTGCACCGGCATTTTTTAGTGCGGCATCAATTCTGTCTTTCGATTCACTCACGGCGCGATCGGGCAGCCCAACCAAAAAATATTTTGGCACGCCGCCGCTCATATTTACTTCAACTTCAATCAATCTTGCATCAACACCAATGGTTGAGGCACAAAAAACTCTTGAAAGCATGGTTCATTCCGTATCTTTTGTTAGTGTCTTCTCGTAGTATGAACCGTAAACAGGCAATTCCTTACAGAAATTTTTAAAAAAACTTAGCTATGGAAACATCAAACAAAACAATTCTTCAGGAAATAAGCGGAACACTCGAGGAAATTATCGCGCAGGTAAAGAAACTGATCCGCGAAGGAAATGCGCGCCGGGTGTTTATTAAGAATAAACGCGGGAAAACACTGTTTGAGAGTCAGCTCACCATTGGCGCTGCAGGTGCTGCGTTCTTTGTGATTTACGCACCTATTTTAACGGCACTAACTACCATCGTTCTCATGGCAAATGATGTTACTGTTCTGGTTGAACGCGAATTAGACCCCGAGGAGAATGAGGACGAGTATGAAGTAGAAGCGGAAGTTATCGAGATAAAGGAGGTTGAGGAAGATGATGAGAGCAACAAACCGGGAGAGAAATAAAAAGGCAGACAACCCTAAAGTTGCCTGCCCCTCAAATTGTGTCCATTACTTCTGCCTACTTCCAATGTGCTTGGGCAATAGCCTCTTCACTTTCATGATCAGCTAAAAACCGTTCAGCATCCAGTGCAGCGCGGCAACCGGTACCAGCAGCAGTAACTGCCTGCCTGTAGACAGCATCCATCGCATCACCACAGGCAAAAACTCCGGGCAGATCTGTTTTGGTTGACTGTCCTTTGGTTTGAATGTAACCCACATCATCCATCGTAAGCACCCCTTTGAAAAGATCGGTATTGGGTTTATGCCCAATTGCGATGAAAACACCGGTAACATCTTCAAGAACCGTTTCATCACCGGTTTTTCTGTTTTTAACTTTTACGCCTTTCACAACCTGATCACCCAAAACCTCTTGCAGTTCGGAATCCCAGATGAACTCGATCTTCTCATTTGCAAATGCACGGTTCTGCATCGCTTTTGAGGCTCTCAACTCATCACGCCGGTGTATTACCGATACCTTGCTCGCAAACTTGGTGAGAAAAAGAGCCTCTTCCATGGCTGTATCACCTCCGCCAACAATCACTACATGCTCGTTTCTAAAAAATGCACCATCACATGTAGCACAGGCACTTACACCTTTCCCCCGCAATCTCTGTTCACTTGGCAGATCGAGCCACATGGCCGAAGCGCCTGTTGAAATGATGATTGTTTTTGCAAAGATGGTGGTCTCTTCATCAACCGTTAATTTGTATGGGCGTTTCTCAAAATCGATATCGGTTACGTAGCCGTACCGGCAATCTGCGCCAAACCTCATAGCTTGGTTCCTGAAGTCTTCCATCATTTTGGGGCCCATCACGCCGTCAGGGTAGCCGGGGTAGTTCTCTACATCGGTAGTTTGCATTAGCTGCCCACCCGGTTCGGGGCCTTCAAATACAATTGGGTTGAGATCTGCCCGGGCGGCGTAGAGAGCTGCAGTTAAGCCCGCAGGGCCGCTGCCAATGATCACCACATCGAATGTTTTTTCTGCTATATCTTCCATTTTTTTATTGGATAATTTTTTCTGTTTATTTGTTAACAATGTAAGAAAAATAGTGGCACGATTTGGTCAATATTCTCTATCCATTCTATAGCTTGAGTATTAATTCTGAGGATATTTTAAATTAAAATCGCTTCCAAATTGCAGCGTAAGTTGCAAAAACCTCAAAATTCGCTATGTTTAGCAAAAGCATGAGAAAGGAGGAAATTTTGAAAGTTGGAGTTTGTAAAGAGTTAGCCAAAGGTGAGGCACGGGTTGCGCTTACACCGGAAGGCGTTGAAAAGTTAGGTTCGCTCGGTTTGAGTGTTACAGTAGAAACCGGAGCTGGATTATCATCAAGCTATTCTGATGATGATTATACCACTGCCGGAGCGGATATCGGTATGGAAAGGACATCCATTTTATCCGCTTGTGATATGCTGCTTGCTGTTCAGGCGCCGGATGAAGAGACCATAAACCAGCTTAAGCCGGGCACACTTCTCATCTCTTTCATATGGCCGTTACAGAACAAACCATACATCGAGTTACTCAAAAAGAAACAGATTTCCGGGTTGGCGATGGATACCATACCAAGAATAAGCCGTGCCCAGTCGATGGATGCGCTCTCTTCCATGAGTAACATAGCGGGCTACAAAGCTGCCCTGCTGGGTGCCGCTCACCTCGATAAATACCTGCCTATGATGATGACGGCCGCCGGAACCATCCCGCCGGCAAAAGTACTGATTCTTGGAGCGGGTGTCGCAGGGCTTCAGGCAATTGCCACAGCCAAACGTCTGGGTGCAGTTGTTGAAGCATTTGATGTGCGCCCCATTGTAAAAGAACAGGTAGAAAGCCTTGGTGCCAAATTTGTGGATGTGCCCGTTGAGGAGGATGAAACCGAATCGAAAGGTGGCTATGCTAAAGAACTTTCTGACAGAAATAAAGAGAAGCAGCGGGAAGTAATACACGAACATGTAAAAAAATCAGACATTGTAATTACCACCGCCCTTATACCCGGCAGGCCGGCACCGCTGCTGATCACAAAAGCGATGGTTGAAGATATGAAAGCCGGTTCCGTAATTGTTGACATCGCCGCTGAGCAGGGCGGAAATTGCGAAGTAACCAAACCCGGAGAAACGTATTATCACAACGGAGTAGCCGTTATGGGGCCACTGAACATCCCCTCAACGCTGGCTTTCCATGCAAGTAAACTGTACTCCAAAAACATTCTCTCTCTGCTTTCTCTTTTGATTAAGGATGGGAAAGCAGATCTCGATTTTGAGGATGAAATTATTGCTAACGCAACCGTAACGCATAATGGGGAACTGATTTCGCCATTTGTAAAAGAGAATTTGAAGTGATGCGCTCTTTTGCCTGATGGCTTTTATGCTTACGGTTCAACATTCAATCATAAATAGTTTTATAACCACACTCTGCTACCATGGAAGATCTCATTTTTAACCTCTTTATCTTTGTTCTGGCCTCGTTTGTAGGTTTTGAACTGATCTCTAAAGTGCCGCCTACTTTGCACACTCCACTTATGTCGGGTGCCAACGCCATATCCGGCATTACACTGATTGGTGCCTTAATTATTGCCGGTGGTTCTGAAAGTATCTATGCCCAGTGGATTGGCTTTGCAGCTATTATTTTTGCCACCATCAACGTGGTTGGCGGATTCATGGTTACCGACCGGATGCTGGAGATGTTCAGGAAAAAGGAGGATGAGAAATGAGCCAGTTTCTTCCTGAGGTTTTACAGGCATATATACCAAATACCATCCAGCTGATTTACCTGGTAGCCACCGGCTTTTTTATAGTGGGCATCAGGCGCCTCGGTTCGCCTGCAACGGCGCGATCAGGAAACCAGCTGGCCGCAACTGGGATGTTGATCGGGATTGTAGTTACGATGTTCGACCGTGAGATTGTCAGTTTTGAGTTAATTATTGCAGGTATCATTATAGGGGCGCTACTCGGTGCAATAGCGGCTAAAAAAGTAAAGATGACTGCCATGCCTGAGATGGTTGCCGTATTCAACGGGTTTGGCGGTGGAGCTTCGGCACTGGTTGCCTGGGGCGAGTTTGCGCGGGTTGACCCGGCCCTGATTCCAGCCGACGGCCTCGTAACCACCGGGCTCAGTATCCTGATCGGATCGATCACCTTTACCGGAAGTTTCATCGCGTTCGGAAAGCTGAAAGGATTTATCGGCGGCGGACGAATTGCCCTGCCCGGGCAAAATATCATCAACCTTGTACTTACATTTGTGGCACTTTGGCTTGTAGGCTGGTTCACCATCGCACCTGAATATCAGCTCGTTTTCTGGTCGCTGTTTGGGCTTGCGCTGTTGATCGGGGTCTTCACCGTACTTCCGATAGGGGGGGCAGATATGCCGGTGGTAATATCACTTTTAAACTCCTACTCCGGCATCGCGGCATCCATGGCAGGCTTTGTTCTGGGAAATAACCTGCTCATCATCAGTGGTGCACTTGTGGGTGCTGCCGGCCTCATTTTAACCAACATTATGTGCAAGGCGATGAACAGAACACTCCCCAATGTGCTGTTCGGGGCTTTTGGTGGCTCGGATGACGCTGCCCAAACCGGTGCCACGGATGACAATAGCATTCAGCAAACCTTTGCTGATGATGCTGCCATTCAATGCGCTTACGCTAAAAAAGTTGTGGTTACACCCGGTTATGGGCTCGCTGTAGCCCAGGCACAGCATGTGCTCAAAGAGGTGGCAAATCTCCTCGAAGAGCGTGGTGTTACGGTAAAATATGGCATCCATCCTGTTGCCGGTAGAATGCCGGGCCATATGAACGTTCTGCTTGCTGAGGCAGATGTTCCTTATGATCAGCTCTACGATATGGACCAGATCAACCCAGAGTTTGCCTCAACAGATGTGGTGCTGATTATTGGTGCAAATGATGTTGTGAACCCGGCTGCAAAAACCACCCCCGGAAGCCCTATATATGGCATGCCGATTTTAAATGTGGATGAAGCAAAACGTACCATCGTTTTCAAACGAAGCATGAGTACAGGATATGCCGGCATCGAAAATGATCTGTTCTATAGTGACAAAAACCAGATGTTTTTTGGTGATGCAAAAAAATCGCTTCAGGAATTGGCAACTGCTATTAAAGATCTGGATTAATACATTTTTTCCCACTCGTTACGAGTAATTATATGGTAATCATGAACTGGAAAAAAGCACTCCAAATTATCATTGCAATGGTTGTGGGTGCCGGCACTGTACTTCTATACTTACTGGTTCGCGATAGCTTTGAATTAACACTTCCCTCCTGGCCGGTATCGATACTCGCTGTTGTTGCCGCTCTCTTTCTGTCGGTATTTGTGCATGAACTCGGTCATCTGTTTGCCGGGATTATTCAAAAGTTTCAGTTTCACATGTTTACTGTAGGCCCTTTTAAAGTTGAAAAAAAAGAAAGTGGCCTCAGGCCAGGATTTAATCTAAACCTGAATGTGGCCGGTGGACTTACCCTGATGGTGCCTGCTTCCGAAACATTCAATAAATCAGAGTATGCATGGTTTATTGCTGGTGGCCCGATAGCTTCGTTTCTGTTTTTTGGTGTTC
>REDS01000022.1 GCA_007693395.1 Balneolaceae bacterium
ATAAAACCAATGGGCGATGCGAACCAGCTTACAATATCTTCGTTACCAACAAAATGCCTATCGCCCCGAAAAACTGTCCAGTCCAAAAGAAAAGCAAGAAAAGGGGCAGATAAAGCTGTGAATAGCAGATAAACCACAACAGTCCATCCGGCCATCGGTTTCCAGAGCAGAACCACCGACCGCCAGGATGATTTCAGTAAATCATCAATAAAAAAGCTGTAGAGTGTATTACGCATTACCCCAAATATGCTCAAACAATCTCAATTCTCGTAATTTTCGATTAAAGCTGTACTAAGATTGGTTTGCAGGATTGTTCACTGGCAGGGAAACCGTAAAAATTGCCCCTCCATGCTGAGAGTTTTTCGCTGATATTGTGCCACCGTGCTGAGCGATGATATCCTTTGAGATGGAAAGGCCGATACCAAGCCCGAATTTTACTTCTGATTTTTTTGTGGAAAAGTTCGATTCAAAAATTCTTTCGATAATGTCTTCCGGAATACCCGGGCCGTTATCGCGGATTTCGACCCATATTTTCTCATCATCATTATTACATGTTATAGATAGAGAGCCATTTTTCCCCATGGCATCGGCGGCATTTAATATAATGTTTGTCCAAACCTGATTCAGTGCTGCTGGATTAGCGCGCAACATGGGCACCTCGGGTAAATCTATTTCAATATCGTAATATTTTATCCGGTTACTGGTAAGCTCCAGTGTATCATGAATTCCCTCACGAATGTCAATCTCTTCCCATTCGTGATCCATATCGGACCGGCTGTAGCTTTTCAAGCTTCGCACAAGGCCGGCTATTCGATTGCCCGCAGATTCAATATTCTGAAACAGTTTGCCCAGCTCGAAGTGGTTCAGATAAAATTCAAGTTCAGATGGCTCAAGAATTTTCTTCTCTGTAAAAAAGGGGATAAGATCCTGGGGCAGCTGTGCCAGCAAGCGCAGGTGTATCTGCGATGCATCAGTAAATATTTTCTTCAGCTCTTTTACCCTCTCCCGGATTGTTGCGGTATCAGGGTAACCGGACTTTCTACCAGCTTTATAGAGAATGGTAACAAATTCTTTGTCGCGGGTTTCATCTGAAAACCGGTTCAAAAGGTCTGCCACTCGCTCTTTCAGTGTTTCGGTTGAACGGAGAAGTGACGCTGTTGGATTATTCACCTCATGCGCAAAACCGGCCACCAACTGACCGAGTGTGGCCATTTTTTCCTGATAGATGAGCATATCCTGAGCCTCTTTCAGCTCACGGTATGCTTTCTGAAGTTCATTCCGCTCATCGCGCAGTTTGTTATTAACTGAATCGAGCTTCATTTGAAGAATGATGGTATTTCTGAACCGCTCAAGCAGATTCGCAAGAATCAGTTCATCCATATACTTTTTAAACCGCTCATTCCTTTTGATGAGAGACCGTACAGCTTTCTCCGGTATTTTCAGAAGTGAAATATCTTTTGATGCCCGCGCTGTTGTCAAAGATGGTTCTCCGGTTGTATATGCAATAATTCCAATCAACGAACCCGGCTCAAGCGAAATAATTGGGTATTCAGAATCTACATTCGGTTTTTTCTTATACAGCTCAACATTTCCTTCAAGCAGAATGTAAACATGATTAAGTGGATCACCCTCTTGAAATAATGTGGTATCTTTTTCATAACGCCTTACATAGTTATCAACCTCTCCGCTTTCATCAAAAAGCCGGCGAATGACCGCCGTTACCTGATCACGGTCTTCAATCCACTGTTTACCAAGTTTAAATTTCATGGCACTATTATGAATCGGTTAATTTACCACTTGTGCGGATGTGATCTGCAATTCGCTCCCCGTCAAGCACCTGCATAAAGCGTAATGGCTGAGGCTCGAACTCCAATACATAATCCGTAAGAAGTTCCCGCACAATTGATATAAGCTCGCCCTTTTTCCACGGCTTGGCAATGTAATGTTTCAGGTCGGCCTCGTTCACAGCGCGTACCGTTTCCTGAAGGCCTGCCTGGCCGGTAATGAGCACTTTTCTGGTGTGATGTGTCTCCTCGCTATTTTGCATTTCAACAAGCAGCTCCACACCGTTGTCTCCCGGAAGCACATGGTCGCACAGTATCAACCCGATTTCGTTTTCTTCATCCAGAATAGACCGGATAATCTCTCTCGCTTCCTCGGCGGTATCGGCCATCTCAACCGGGAAAAAAGCTTCAAATTCGGTGATATCGCGCACGATAGAGTCGAGCACTTCGGGCTCATCCTCAACTACAAGTATATATATTTTCTTTTCCATAACTCATTGATTTAAATAATGAACGGCCAATAGATAACCGATAACAGAAGAATCAGTACCAATCCAATCAATCCAATGATTAAACCAGCGCTAATCATATGTTTGGTCTGTATCATACCCGTGCTCACCGCTATAGCATTTGGCGGTGTAGAGATGGGCAGTACCATCGCAAAACTCGATCCCAGTGCAATTACAAGGCCAAGCATCAACATGCCGGCAACACCATCAAGCAGGCCTGAAGTTACCAGTGAAATTGCAAGTGGAATAAGCAGCGACGCCGTAACAGTGTTTGATAAAAAGTTCGACATTATCAGTGCCACAATTCCGAAAACTGAGAGCAGCATCAAATAACCGAACTGATCCCATGAAATTGCCCCCACCATCCATTCTGCAAGGCCGGTCTCTTTCATAGATATGCCCAAAGCAATACCGCCTGCAATTAACCATAGTACCTCCCATGGCAGCTTGCGGATATCCTGCTTGTCAAAAGCGGAAGTAAGTGTAAGCACAGCAACAGGCATCAGGGCTACAATGCTGCTGCGAATTCCGTGCAGGCCTTCTGTTACCCAAAGCAGTACAGTGAGGCCAAAGGTTACGTACAGAATCACGGCATTCCGCGATGTTTTCAGTTTACCGGAGAGATTCAGCGTAACATTTTTTACTGCGGGTGGATAGAGCCGTAAAAGTACCAGCCATGCTACAAAAAGCATCACAACGGCAAGCGGCAGTGCGTACATCATCCAGCTGCTAAAGGCTACATCCACACCCTGCTGGTTCAGTGCTGCAATTACTACCGCATTGGGCGGGGTGCCGATTGGGGTGGCAATACCTCCAATATTAGCAGCAAACGGAATGGAAAGGGCTATGCCAATCCGTGCCGGATCGCCGGGTTCCATTCGGGCAATGATAGGGAGGATAACGGTTATCATCATTGCTGTAGTTGCAGTATTGCTCATAAACGCTGATAGTACCGCTGTAACAAGCATCAGGCCAAGTATAATAAATTTTGACTGGCTCCCAAATGGGCTGAGTAGCAGCCTGGTCATACTTTTATCAAAGTCATACTTAACGGATGCATCAGCCAGTACAAAACCACCGAGAAACAGAATAATGATAGGGTCTGCCAGCGTAGCAATGAAGCGCGAGAATGGCAGCGGGGTGTAATCAGCCCCTGAATAGGTTATAAACCCTTCTGCACTAAGCAGTATTACCTGAAAGAAAATTACCAGAATGGAAGTAGAGTAAATTGGTATGGTTTCAAACATCCAAAACACTGCAGCCATTAAAAATATACTCATGGCAAAGTGGCCTGCGAGTGACAGGCCGGGGAAGGTTACGATTAGTGGCATTATAAAGCCGATCAGGCCGAGTATGAGGCCTGTCCATTTCATTTTTGTCATATTGTGAAAATCTCCATTGATTAATTGAGCCTAATTCTAAGGTAAATAAAAAGTTGAACAGGTTGCAGTAAAATCCCACCAAAACCTCTCAGAAAAGCAAAATAGAACCATAGAATTAATTTGATGTTAATTTGTCTAAAGACTAAAAAATAGTTTTTACATCGAATAGTTATTAATCGTTACATTATTACAACGTACTTCTGATAAATTAGATTAACATGAGTAAACGGGCGCGAAACAAAGCAGAAGAGCTGCATATCCCATCAGTAAGAAGGCACATTTTTTTGTGTGCAGACCAAACCAATTCAAAGTGTTGCAAATATGAATTTGGCTTAGAGTCCTGGAACTATTTAAAGCAACGCCTCAGAAATTTAAATCTCGACGGGAGGGGCGGTATATATCGTACAAAGGCAAATTGCCTGCGAATTTGCAAAAAAGGGCCTGTTGCAGTTGTTTATCCCGAGGGTACCTGGTACCACTCATGCACTCCGGAAGTTCTTGAAATCATTATCCAGCAACATTTAATTGGCGGCAAACCGGTTGAAGAATATTTGATTCTAAAACAGCCGCTTCATCCAGAAAACTGACACAACATGCTCAGATATTTTAAGCGGTGGTTCCCCGCAAAGGATGAACTCACAAAGCCAAAAGCTGCAGGTAAGCAAGCTATCGAGATGCTGAGGCGTGAGTATACGGGCATACCGCTGCTTGAAGAGAGTGTGAGCCCAAACCCAATTGATCAGTTTCGTTTTTGGTTTGATGAAGCCCTTAAAATCATTAAAGACGATCCCAATGCCATGTTGCTCTCTACTGTTGATAGCAGCGGGCAGCCATCTTCGCGTACTGTTCTCCTCAAGGGGTTCGGTGAGGATGGATTTATTTTCTATACCAACTATAAGAGCCGAAAAGGGCTTCATATAGATGCGAATCCGCAAGTTTCCCTCACATTTTACTGGCCGGAACTTATGCGGCAGATCCATATTGAAGGCAGAGCCAAAAAAATTTCTGAGAAACAATCAGACGATTATTTCAGGCTGAGGCCTGATGCGAGTAAAATCGCTGCATTAGCATCTTCTCAAAGCTCTGAGCTGAAATCAAGAGCTGAGTTGGAGCAGAGAAGAGATCGGCTTAAAGTGAAATATAAAGGTGGTAACATTCCCCGCCCGCCACACTGGGGCGGGTACATCATAAAGCATGAGCGGGTGGAATTTTGGCAGGGCCGGTTAAACCGCCTTCATGACAGAATTTGCTACACTTTCGATGGTAAACAGTGGAATACACAACGCCTGGCACCATGATTCGAAGTTTATCACGAGAGGTTTTACATCATCGGCACAGGCTGTCTCATCAACAGATAGATCAGCTCCTGAATGAAAATACAGGCAAGAAATTTCTCGATGAGAAGGTTCAGCAGCTCAACAAAATCAGCCTGCTTATTGAACTTTCCAAACGTCTCAAACAAGAAGACATCTGGTTTTTGGTACTCAAGGGGCCGCTGTTATCCCAGCGCATTTATGGCGACCCAACCACTCGGATTTGGAAAGATTTTGACCTGCTCACAAAACCCACGCTTGTCGGGCCTTTCGTTTCTGTACTTTTGGAGATGGGTTACCAGCACTCGAAAGTAGACTGGCCCGAATCGGAAAAGCGCCAGAAAATGATTCTTCATTTTGGAAAAAACCTGGAGCTCTACAATCCCAAAACCGGTATTTCTGTAGAGGTGCACTGGAAGCTGTTCGATGACCGCCTTACGGATAGCGCAACCATGTGGAAATTGATGGGTGATAATACAGAAGAGGCCTCTTTTTCGGGTGAAACGTTTAAACGGTTTTCTCTCGAGTTTGAACTCTTGTACCTGATTATTCATGGAAGTATTCACGCCTGGTTTAGGCTGAAATGGCTTGTAGACTTAAAAGATTTTTTAGAGAAGCAGAAAATTAATGAGGAGAAATTTCTTTTTTTGTGCAGCAGGTTAAACGCTTATCGTTTTGTTTGTATATGCAATTATGTAATGAGTATCTACTTTCCGGCAGTTAAACCCCTGCCATTGAAGAAAGAGCTGAACTGCAAAAAGCTTGGTGAAGTAGCAATTGAGGATATTCGAAAAGAGATTGTTCATCCAACTTATACTTTTTCTGAAACTGTCCGGGCAATACGATACAAAATGGCTCTCTCACCCACCCTGCGTTACAAGTTGGATGTACTTCGCCTAATCACCTTTGGCAAGCCTGATCTGCAATTCTCCTGGGTACCCGATCATCCGGCCTTCTTCTATCTGTTCAGGCCGTTTGGTTTAATCATTCGAAAAGTTGGTAAATTGTAATGATCTTTCTTGAGCCATCACATCACTAACTATAAACCAGAATCATTGTCAGACATCAACCAAAAACCGCCAATTGCTGCCATAGCCACTCCTGTTGGTGAAGGGGGCCTTGCAGTTATCCGGGTTTCCGGAAAAGGAGCAATAGATACCGCGGCAGCTTGCTTCAAGGGGCCTGATCTGGCCGGTGTAAAATCCCACACGGTACACTTTGGCAGAATTATAAATAAAGCGGGAGTGCCTGTTGATGAGGTTCTGGTAACCGTTTTCAGGTCGCCAAAATCGTACACGGGCGAAGATACCATTGAGATCTCCTGCCACGGCGGGGTTCTGGTTACGCAGGCGGTGCTCGAAGCTATCCTGGAACGTGGTGCGCGGGCTGCTGAACCGGGGGAGTTTACTCAGCGAGCTTTTCTGAACGGTAAGCTCGGCCTGGATCAGGCTGAGGCGGTGGCCGATCTCATTCACGCCAAAAGCAAAAAAGCGGTTGATGCTGCCAACCAACAACTGGAAGGCCGGCTGGGTGAACATATCAAAACATTTAGACAGCAGATTATTGATGCTACTGCCATGGTTGAGCTGGAGCTCGATTTTATTGAAGAGGATGTAGAGTTTGCCAACAAAAGGCAATTACGCTCACTCCTAAGCGGCGTGAATGAAGAGATAGGTTATCTCCTTGATACCTATGAAACCGGCCGCCTTGTAAAAGATGGCGTAAAAACGGTATTCATCGGGCGGCCCAATGCAGGAAAATCCACACTGCTCAACACTCTGGTAGGAACCGATCGTGCTATCGTTACCGACATAGCCGGCACCACCCGCGACACAATTGATGCCGACTGGAGTTACGATGGTATTCTGTTTAAGCTGATTGATACAGCCGGCCTGAGAGAAACAGATGATATAATTGAAGCTGAGGGTGTAAAGCGGTCGCAGAAAGCATTTGAACAGGCAGACCTTGTTGTTTATCTGAAAGATCTCTCGAAGCCTATGATTGCAGAAGAAAGAGATGAAATTGCCGGTTTTCAAAAGCGGGCAGATAAAACCCCATTCCTGCTGATCGGTACAAAACTCGATCTTCAATCAACAGATGGTAAAGAACGTCTGCAGTTCGATTTAAAAATATCAGCACTTGGCGGTGAAAATATCAACCCGCTGAAAAAACTGATGAAACAGCGCGCACTCGAGAACAAAGATTACGATAGTTCGAGCCTGCTGGTAACCTCAAGCCGCCACCGCGACGCTCTTCAAAAAGCCCGTAAAAATGTAACCCATGCCATTACCGCCCTGGATCAGGGACTCACCGGAGATTTTCTCTCCATCGATTTACGGGCAGCGCTTAAAGAGCTTGGAGCCATAACCGGAGAGATCACCAACGAAGAGATATTAAGCTCTATTTTTTCGCGGTTTTGTATAGGCAAATAAGGCTTGATCATCCTGACTTGCAAATCACCTGATGCTAACACTAAAAATAGTGGCTGTATCAATGATTCTTCACAATATTTTGTTAGAAATTTTCCTACGCTTAGTATTTTAAGCCTGTTTATCAGTCAACCTTAACTCCAAGCTCAGATTAAATGATATCATGACGAAAAAAATCTTCCTGAATGAGACCGACATTCCCACACACTGGTACAATATTGTGGCAGATATGCCCAATAAACCTCTGCCTCCTTTAAACCCTAAAACCAAGCAACCCGCCGGCCCTGATGACCTGAGCCCGATTTTCCCGATGGGGTTAATTCAGCAGGAGGTTTCCGCTGAGCAGTACATTGAAATACCTGATGAGGTTAGGGACATCTACAAAATTTGGCGTCCCTCGCCACTCTACCGCGCAACCGGCCTTGAAAAAATGCTCGATACGCCTGCAAAAATCTACTACAAGTATGAAGGCGTTAGCCCAAGCGGTTCTCATAAACCTAACACAGCTGTACCTCAGGCTTACTACAACAAGCAGGAAGGTGTAAAAAGCATCACCACAGAAACAGGTGCAGGGCAGTGGGGAACCGCCCTTGCGTTTGCCTGTGCCCAGTTTGACCTCAAATGCGAGGTGTACATGGTGCGAATCAGTTATAACCAGAAACCATATCGAAAAGTGATGATGAACACGTTTGGCGCTGAGGTGTATCCATCGCCGAGTAACCGAACCCAGGCCGGGCGCAATATCCTCGAAAAAACACCCGATACAAGCGGCAGCCTTGGTATTGCCATTTCAGAAGCGATAGAGCGGGCCGTTGGTGATGAAAACACCAAATACTCGCTTGGCTCGGTACTAAATCACGTTCTGTTGCATCAAACTATTATTGGCCAGGAATCGATCAAGCAGCTCGAATATGCGGGCGATTATCCTGATGTAGTAGTTGCACCGCTCGGTGGAGGGTCCAATTTTGCAGGGATCTCATTCCCGTTCCTCAAAAACAATCTTACAGAAGGCAAAAAAACACGTTTTATTGCAGTTGAGCCGGCATCTTGCCCGAAACTTACCCGCGGTAAATTTATGTATGATCATGGCGACTCAGCCGGATACACACCGCTCCTGCCGATGTACACGCTGGGGCATAATTTCAGGCCGGCAGCCATTCATGCGGGCGGATTAAGATATCACGGGGCGAGTGTGCTTTGCAGCCAGTTGCTGAAAGATAACCTCATCGAGGCTACCGCCCTGCAGCAGCTCGAATGCTTTGAAGCAGGAGTTATTTTTGCCAAGGCAGAAGGCATTATTTCTGCACCCGAAGCCACCCATGCCATTGCACAGGTAATTCGTGAAGCGAACCGGGCCAAAGAAGAGGGTACCGAAAAAACCATTCTCTTTAATCTTTGCGGCCACGGCTTTGTGGATATGGCAGCTTACGATGACTATTTTGCCGGAAAATTGAATGATCACGAAATTGCAGATGAGGTTATTTCCGGCAACATCGAAGAGATTGAGGAGCTACAGCCTCAGGTATAGCGTTGATTAGTTTGAACATCGATATTTTCGGCGCCTTATCCATATGGGCAGGGCGCCGGAAATTACATCCCGCCAGAACTGATGCAAAAAAAACTGTCTCTGCTTCACAATAAATTGACTGAGATCTGCTTTATTAGTACAATTAGTATAGGTTTAGAACTTCTCCATCCTGTGCCAGCCTATGGGATCTCTCTCTTATAAACCGGCTTTCAGCGAAACAAAACATATCGCTATGATAACGGCGACGCTGCTGCTTTGGCCATTCACCATTTTAGCACAAACCTACACCCCTATGAGCCTGCACAGCGGGCCTGCATGGGCACCAAATGGCCATGTAATTGCCTTTTCAGCAGCCTATACAGGTAATTACAATATTCACACTATCGATATCTGGAGCGGAGAGCAGACAATAGTTTCGGCGCACCCAGCCAACGATATGTACCCTTCGTGGTCGCCAAACGGCCGCTGGCTGGCTTACTATTCTGATCGTCCGAATGAAATCGGGCCATTCCCTCCTGATAGTGTGGTGTACAATGTGCGCGGGCTTTACGAAACCTACGCAAGAGACGGCTACCGCCCGTCGTGGTCGCCCGATGGACGAACGATTGTTGCCCATTTCAGAAGCGAAAAAGGGAACTACGAAATTTACCGCATGAACCGGCAAGGCAGGGATAGAGTGCCAATTACCGATAACTGGGCTACGGATGTACACCCGAAATTTTCGCCGGATGGCTCACGAATTGTTTTTGTTTCTGACCGTGATTACCATCCTGAAATCTATGTGATGAATGCCGATGGCAGTGATCAAACCCGACTAACCTACTCCCCCTCCTTTGACCTTGATCCGGTATGGTCGCCCGATGGGAGTAAAATCGCGTTCATATCGAACCGGCTCGGGCAATTTGATATTTTTGTGATGGATGGCGATGGCAACAACCTGAAAGTGCTCGCTCATTCACCGTCTATTGATATGGCTCCGGTGTGGTCGCCCAACGGGGAAAAGATTCTCTTCTCATCAAACCGAAACGGGTACTTCGATCTTTTTGTGATGGATGCCGATGGAAGCAACCTTCAGCAGTTAACTTCATCCGGACATCATGAAATTTATGGAACATGGTCGCCACGCGGCAGCCGTATTGCATATTTATCAACAGAGAGAGGCGAAATGAACCTCTATGTGATGAATGCAAATGGCAGCCGCAAACGACAGCTTACCCGCTAAAATTGATCCTAATCCAGTAGTGTGAGTTCAGCTCTGAAACGCGGCTCATCGTGCCTTTCCAGGTAGTATACGAAAATGCCATTTTCAAGATCCAGATCCATCATCCACACATTTGTTGATGCTTCGGGAAGAATTTCTGCTGTGTGAGCATCAGCTGGAAAATACTGGCGGGTTGCAGAACCCCGGTCATCAGCGTAGCCACCGTAGCCGGTAAGTGGCTCCTCGCCCTCTTCATACACTTTCTCTCCAATATGATCGTGGTAGAGGTGAAGCCCGTTTTCTCTCTTTTCGATTATCCAGCCTGCGTGCCAGGTATCAGAATCACGATAAAGTACAGCAGTAATCACATCCGATGTGCAGGTTTCAATATGTACCCTGAGTTCGGTGGCTACAAGGTCATGCTCAGGATTATCGGGATAGGTGGATTCACCCACAAACTCCTCTCCGCAAAGTGCCAGCAGATTATTGAAGAACAGCTCCTGTGGGGTTTCTGCAGGAACTTCAGGTGTTAAGTCTGTTTGGTCTTCGCCTCCGCAAGCAGCAAAGAGAATGGAGAAAGAAAGAACAGTTACGATTTTTTTCATTGTAAGAAATTTAATTGCCGTTTTATGAGTTGTTAAAATCTGCATTCAGCCGGTTAAATTCAAAAGATGTATATTCCTGACAAATATTATCCATTCTCAATGTTTTTTTGATATGAGTAAAGAAATAGAATCGTACAAGCTTGGTAATATCAACGTTGTAATTACTGAGACTGAGAGCCCCAACCGACTGCATGTGGATTGTAACGACGGCACCTACCATTCTGAATTTACAGTACGTCTATATGAGTATGAGAATTATAAACGCCACATGAATCAGAAAATAACCACGGCATATAAGAATCAGTACAATTCGGAGTGATCAGATACGCTCTTCAGAACGGGTCAGAAGTTCCAGAATTTTGGGCTCACAATTTCTAGGCTGTTGCCCGCGGGGTCGCGAAAGTAGATGGAAACGGCGCCATTTGGCCAAGTAACCTCCGATTCTATTGGAGTTTCCTGTTCAGCAAAGAACTCTTTCCAATTGCTGATCTCTTTGTTTTTCACCGAAAACGCAATGTGTCCGGCTCCCTCAGCGCCATGCAACGGTATGATATCTCCGTTTACTTCTGTCTGCTCGGATGATGTATGAGCGGGATTGAAGATGAGCAGCATGGCATTCCCAACGCGGAAGAAAAGGTGGCGTTCCGGCTCCTCACCTGCAAGCTCAACACCTGGCAACCGCATGTAAAACTCTCTCGCTGCGTTTAGATCTTTCGCATACATGCACGTTTCGAGAATACCGGATATCTTCATGGTTTGAATATTATCTGACTTTCAATAAACAAGATATTGAAATTTCACCAGATGAAGGAATCATTACAAAATCAGCATCGCATCACCAAAAGAGTAAAACCGGTACTTCTGTTGAATTGCATGCTCATAGATTTTTCGTGTTTCATCGAATCCCACGAAAGCAGATATCAACATCAAAAGTGTACTTTTAGGCAGGTGGAAATTGGTGATAAGATGATCTACTGAGCGGAACCTGTAGCCCGGTGTAATGAAGATGTCCGTTTCTCCTGAGCGTGCGGCGAATGTGCCACTCTCATCTGCGGCTGATTCCAGCACCCTTACACTGGTAGTACCAACTGCAGTGATACTTTTTGATCGGTTCAGTTCCTCAGCCTGTTCACCGGTAATTCGGTACCACTCACTGTGCATAATGTGCTCTTCGATGGACTCAGTTTTAACCGGTGCGAAAGTACCAAGGCCAACATGGAGAGTCACCTCTTTCTTTTCTATTCCTGCTTTTTCAAGTTTAGCAAGAAGCTCGGGTGTAAAATGAAGCCCGGCTGTGGGCGCAGCTTTGCTGCCTTCATCCTTTGCAAACACGGTTTGATATCGGTCGGCCAGTGATTCATCCCGTTCGATATAAGGTGGAAATGGCGTGTACTTATAGGGCTCCAGTTTGGGATGATCCAGCGAATGGCTCAGTTCGATAGTTCGGATACCATCTTCGGCAATATGTACTGTCTTTGCAGTAATTCCATTAAGAAGTTCGGTCTCTTTTCCCTCTTTGAATTTTTTTCCGGGGCGAACCATTGCCTCCAAAATCCGGTCTGTTATTGCTTTGGTTACAAAAATTTCAACCTTCCCTTCATTAAAAAGCAGCCGGCACTTTTCAACCTTGCTGTTGTTTACGACCAGTGACGTATTTGATGGAAGATAGTGGCCGATGTTGTAGAAGTAGTCATCTGTAATTTTTCCGGTTGATCTGTTATAGACCAGGAGCCTGGAGTGATC
>REDS01000036.1 GCA_007693395.1 Balneolaceae bacterium
GCACCGCCTTACGAACCGGGAATTCAAGGCCGAAGAGGCTTACTTCAGAGTTGGGTTTGCTGCCTTTTTGGATGGTTGAAGTGGTTTCGGGACACCTGAAATGTTCTTTATAGACTCGCAACTCGTTGATTATCAATACTAAAAATTGTAAAGTAAAAAAGTGTGGGAGTCAGGAGAAAATATAAATTCCAGAATAGGTATTCCGATACAGAAGACAGAAGTATGTCTCCGTGGTTTTGTGATCAGGCTTTACGGTACTTTTTCAGATAAGAGATCGCTTTTTTATCCACCAGCCCAAGGCAGGCAGGGATCTGTTTAAGTTCCAGAACCTGTGCCATTGCAAGCCGGTGAAATCCGTTTCCCCCAAAAATAATTTCGCCATCGTTTGCAATGTGAACAAGGATGCCATCCTCCTCACGAAAATTGCCCGGGTTAATCTCCTGGCGTGTTTTAAGCCTGCCTATCTCTTTCGTTTTCTGAAAAGCCTGATCGAGCATGGTATACCTCGCTTTTATCTTTTCGAGCGGCCAGTTGCCGTACGATTTTGTTTGCATCATATAGTCAAACACGCCAATCTCTTGCCAACTCCGGCCATCCCTCCAGTGTTTAAAGCAGTATTGCATGCGAAAATCCTCCATGAGGGGTATCCTCTCATTAATCTTGTTCCAGTCAACAATCACACCGCTTGCTCTGTTTCTGTGAATACCGGTAACCCTATGTACTTCTTGTTTGGTAATCATGTGGGAAATCTCCATAGGGTTTACCCATATCCGCTCCATGTATTTAGGGGCGTGAATTCCGTAGCGTAGTTTGTTTTTGAGGTCTTTGAAATGAACAGAACTGGTTTGATACAGTTTTTTTAACCCGTTCCTGATTCGTTTGTATGAGGATTTTATCATGTAATCGCGTTCTACATTTGTTCAAAAAATAAGATACAAAGTGTTATCAGTAATACATCAACGATTTAAGAATAACTACTACGAGATTTTTCAGCTCACATGGAATAGAATAACCCCGGCAAGTCCCCCTGAAACCATTATTCAGGGGACTCTTTTCTGAACTCGGAAAAAAAGGCTCCAAATGAGCAGAAACGCTATATTTATTCGACATCTGAAACGTTTAGGTCACTATTTTTATCCATCAATAATACATCTGACTATTTTTTATAAATTGCACTACATTATCATCTTTGGAAAAGCTTTACATAACACATTATAGCTTGTAAGAAATATGGAAGAGTGCACTGAGATATCTTCAGCCAATGTTGCCTGAAGTGGTTCAAAACAGGTTGCGAAATATTCGTACAGAGCGGGAATTGAACAAAGCCAAATCGAAGTTTAACGATTCGGTTTATCTGAAAAAAAGAAGCAGTGGCTTTGGAAAAGCTGTAGAGGAGTATTGGTTGCATCATTTAGGTGTAAGGATAAACCCTGCCTGGCACCATATCTATGCAAACTTTACAGGCTTTGAAGACGTAAAATATGTATCTATAGAACCATGGTTTGATGTTATTCATGATGAACTTAACCAACCCATTTTTTACTATCCAACATTTGGTGATAAAAACTTTACCGATATTATTTTTGACAGATCCTATTTACCAAAAACGGTATTTAAGCGAATAAGAGGAAGTTATTATGACGAAGAAAATCGCCCAATATCAGAAAAAGACGCTTTTAACAGATATTCCGCTGATGATGAAGATAAAGTGGCAAAGCCGAGTATGTCGAGTCAGGGAGATCGGGTGTTTTTGGTAAAAAACAATGGAAAAGAACTGAATGTAAACGGGGAGGCAAAAACTGTACAACAGTTAAGTGAACTACTCGGGGATAACTTTATCGTGCAATACAGAGTAAAACAGCATGATGAACTGGATAAAATATATCCGCACTCGCTGAATACCTTTCGTGTGAATACACTGCGTTTAAATGGAAAAATGGTAGATCTGATTTCTGTTATGAAGTTTGGCTCGTCTGGAAAAATAAATGACAATCATAAAGATGCGTATTATTGCGGGGTCAACAAAAAAGGGGAATTAAGCCAAACAGCTTTTACCAGGATGTATGAGCCGGTTCTTGTACACCCCGAAACCGGGGTTTCATTTCACTCTCTTGGAAAAATACCTGCCTATGAGCGCATCCGAACATTATGCAGTACTCTTCACAGTAAAATTCCGCATCTCGATTATGCATCCTGGGATGTTGCAGTAAATAAAGATGGAAATCCCATTATCATTGAAGTAAATTCAAAAACCAATATTAATTTTACTCAGATGTTTTGCGAAAAGCCGTTTTTTGAAGAGTACACAGAAGAACTATTGGCGTTTGTGAAAGAGAGGCGAGAACGTAAAATCCGATGAATTACAGAGATGCTATAAATTGGATAGTTTTAAACATTCTGCCAGCATACAACAGGGGTAGATTACAGCCAACGAGGGTGAATATTGCACTCGAAAAGTTGATATTCTATTCCCATTATAGCATCTGGCCCGATTTCAGAAATCCATCCTCTTATTTTGAGCTTGTAAACCGCGAAAAGTTTTACGGTGACTATGAAAAACTTGCTCAAATATCGAATAAACTTGCCGTTCGTGATTATGTGAAAGAAAAAATTGGCGGGCACTATCTCAATTCTGTCATCGATGTTGCCGATTCCCCGGGCAGTATTGATAAAGCACGATATTTGAGTTACCCCAAGAGGTTTGTTGCCAAACCTAATATGGCTTCGAAGAGAGTTTTTATCAACGAAACGGTTGATTATGAACGTTTTCAGCGCGAAACAGCCGGGTTTATGGAAGAGTTTGGAAACAGAAATAATGAGTTCCACTACAAGCATATCCCCAAAAAACTGATTATTGAAGAGTGGATACAGCCATCAAATGGTGAACTAATTGAACTGAAATGCCTCCATTTTAATGGCAGGCTTGAATTGATTGCACGAGCTGTAAATGTATATGAGAATGAAAAATCCGGGGCTTCAAGCCTTCGATTTTACGACAGAAACTGGAAAGAGCCTCGGATTCAAATCAGAGAGCATCTTGCCGGCCCGACGCCAAAACCTGCTCAACTCGAAGAGTTAATTGATCGTTCAGAAACACTTGCAAGGGGCTGGCCCTTTATGAGGGTTGACTGGTACCTGGCAGACAACAAACTGATTTTTGGAGAGATGACACCTACACCTAAAGGTGGAAGATCTTTCAATTTAAATCTTGAGGATCACAGGTTTATGTATGAAAACTATTATAAAAATCAGAAATAAACTGTTTTGGGGCTGTGCAAGCATGGTATAAATACCAATTCTTCACTTTGAAGGTTGCCAAAAAACAGGGCTCTAATACTCCGGTTAAAATGAAAAGAGGTTTTTAAGCGGGTTATTTTTGAGAAAGTTTATCAATAAGTTCGTTTGTATATTCGCCAAATAACGGGCCAAAGATGGCCTGTTGATACATAATTCCCTGTGCCCGTAAGTTTAGTTCAATCAGTACAGGCTCTTTATCCGGGCATACAGCCATATCCCAGGAAATCATTTCAAAATATGGGATGTTTGCATGAGCCTCTGTTATGCATCCGGTTATTTTTTGAAATCCCGGAATAGCTTTTCCATCAAAAACTACGTCTGAGTGTGGGTGGGCTTTATGCCTTTTAAAACGATTATCATAAGCGTAGCTGTATAGCCGCCCATTCTTATTTATTCCACAACACAAACCACCAAACGCCATTTTGTCAAGATAGTGGCCGCTGTTACCAATTTTCAGCATGGCATTCAGTACGACCACTTTGCCATCTATTCGTAGTGTAATTATGCGGATTGTATTCAGGGAATGCGGATAGATATCAGCGATATCACGATGCTGAGATACGATTTCCTGAATGATGAAACCTTTCGGTGCAATAATTTTAAGCTCGTTTAGCGTAACGGCACGGGAATCATCAATCAATAAATCCCCTTGCCGATTAGTAAGTTTAAAAATATTTCGGCCCTGGCCGCTATCGATTGAAGGTTTAAACAGACAAGGATCATTTTTTTCTAAAAGTATCTTTGATGCAGCTTCTTGTGAAACAGAAGCATAATTTTGATCAAAAAAAGAACCGTTCATAAACCTGAGGATTGTGCCGGGCTGTTTAATATCAGGGAACAGGCGGTTATATCCGTTTTTATCGGAATAAGAAGTTGTGTGAGCAGTTTGGTTTAAACGTGGCTCAATCCGGGTATAGAAAAGATCTTCAGAGATATAGGCGGGGCTATATACTTTATTGAGTGTTATAAAAAATCGATGCCACAACAGGTCTGGTTTAAGGCTGAATGTAGAATAGAGCGTGTAAGCTTGTTTGGTTATACTTGCAGGCAGAACCGTTAACTCTTAAATTATACTGCGATTTATTGTCTGTCTAATTTTTTTATGCGATCGGATAATTGTTTTTATAGTTGCGGTATTCTCATTAAATCTGCCAAACAAACGGGGAACCATATTTAATAAGAGTTTTAGGGATCCCGCAAAACCTAAACTGGTAATAAGATAGGTTGCATTTTTAAATTTACTCATAGACATGTTTAAAAAAGCATTAACGGAAGTCGGGTAGAAATTTCGGTACCTTTATCCGTAGAAGCGAACTGAGGAGATTAAGGTAGCAAACATAACTCAGTTCACATAACTTCACAGATTTTTAAACCATCTTCAGTTTCAAATATGTTGATAACTGAGACCAATAGATATGGATAAGATCCCAGCACCAAAACTTAGTGTTATTGTTCCTGTGTATAATGTGGAGCACTATTTAAGAGATGCATTAATGTCTCTCCTGAACCAAACATTTTCAGGTTTTGAGCTCATTGCAATCAATGATGGGTCAACAGATGGGTCAGGAGAAATACTCAGGGAAATGGCTCACTCCGATAGCAGAATACATTTTATTCAGCAGGAGAACAGAGGCCTTGCAGCCACGCGTAATCGTGGGCTTGCTGAAAGCAGGGGTAAATATATCTATTTTTTCGACAGTGATGATCTCCTTGAAGTGAACGCATTTAAGAAAATGATTTCTTATGCCGAAAACAGATCTGTTGATGTGCTGAACATAGGCTCAGAAGCAATTGATGATAAAGGAAAAGCTACAGACATCGTTAAGCCTATGCAGTTTGACCAGCCCCATCCTGTAAACGGCGAAGAGTTATTTGTTCGGTTGTACATGTCGGGTAATTACCCGGCAAATGTTCAGAAATATCTGTATCGAAAAGATTTTCTTACTGATCACCGGCTAAATTTTGATGAGGGATTTATTCATGAGGATGAGGCTTTTTCTCTTAAAACGCTCTGTTTAGCTAAAAATGCGGGAGCTTTACCGGATCGGTTTTTTGAAGAAAAGATTTCGTTCAGATTCGCTGATGTCATCAAATAGAAGTGAAAAAAATGTTGAAGGATGGGCAAAAGCGGTAGATAACCTTATTCAGTTTAGAGGAGAACATAACCTTCATCCGGCCACAAAAAATCTATTGGATAAGAGAGTGTTTCTGTTATCAAAAAATATTATAAACCTTTATCATCAGATTAATGACAAAAAGAAACCATTACCGCCATTGAGTAATTTTTTCCCGGCTAAAATGCTATTTTCAAAAAACACTATGTTAGCTCTCAAAATCTGCAGTTACCGAATTTTAGTTTCTGCAAAAAGAATGCAACATAACATTTCAGATTTAAATCGTGACTGAGCGGGCTTAGATTATTTAGATTATGAAGACAACAAAACCAGCTATTGTACTACCTGTATATAACAGGCCCGAGCTATTAAGCCTTCTTCTTGCTTCAATTAATAGAGCGATTTATCCCGATACTGATATTGAATTGATCCTTTCAATTGAGGCAGGCGCTCCGGATTCGATTATGAATATTGCAGAATCGTTTGCATTTAAATATGGCCCAAAAACGATTGTACAGAGAGAAGAACGTCTTGGAGTAAAAGCGCATATTATGGCATGTGCAGATCTTTCAGAACGTTTCGGGAGTGTAATCATTCTTGAAGATGATCTGATTGTTTCACCAGATTACTACTTGTTTGCTTCAGAAGCGCTTAATGCATATCAGAATGATGATCGGGTAGCAGGTATAGCCTTGTATGCTCAGCGTTTTAATGAAACTGCCCAGCTTCCGTTTGAGCCAATGCCCGGCGACTATTCAGTGTGGTTTATGCAGCTTGGCTGTTCCTGGGGGCAGGCATGGACAGCCGCACAATGGACCCGATTCAGAAAATGGCTGGATGTATCAAAGGAAATAAGTGATCGTAAACTTCCGCCAAATATGCGAGAGTGGGATGATGAGTCATGGAAAAAACGATTTAATCTCTACATGCTTGAGACTCGCACATACTTCGCTTATCCATATCGAAGTTTTACTACAACCCATTCAGAATTTGGCGGGCAACACATGAGTAAATCTGATAGACGATTTCAGGTGCCTTTGGGGTATTTTTCGAGTGAGAAACCCAGCTTTAACTTTCCCAGATTTAAAGATCAGCCTGTAAGGTACGATATGTATATGGAATTCAATGCGGCTATGCTGGCTCTGAAACTTGAATTTAAGTATCACGAATTATGTGTTGATCTATACGGAACAAAACCGGATGAAGAGCTTAAACAACACAACTATGTGCTCACACCAAGAAAGGGACCTGATCCGTTAAGCAAATTTTCGGTAAACTTAAAACCTCTTGAACTGAATATTCTGATTCCCTCAAAAATTAAACAGCAGCCGATTGTTTATCTCTACTCGAGAGATCAGATAAGTTCCCTTAAGCAGTTGTCGCATAGTCAGTATGCGGAACTGGCATCATACTTTTCGTACTTTAAACCGGAGAGCAGAAAATTTGTAAAAGGTTTTCTGCCGAACCTATACAGGAAGATATTAAACCTCAAATAGTTGAAATTTATCACACTTATCATGGTTTGATGAATTACTAATTCGTAGATTATATCTGTCGAACTGACTGGCAAAATCATCTTTTTTTAACTATCAATCTCTATGAGATTTACTCTTTTTGTCTTTTCATTACTATTTGTTGTTGATAGCGTATTTGCTCAATCATCTTTCTCTAATTCGGATGAATATTATTTCAGAGTGTTGCAGATCAGCGGAATTACTGATGATATTTCAAGTTTTCAGTTACGGCCCTACAATCCTCCCCAACAGATTGACAATGATCATCCCTGGAGTCACGTATTTGGGAATCAACCGGATGATTTACAAATAGGTGGACGATATGGTGCCTTTCAACTCTATGAACCTATTCTTTTTCAATCTTTCAACACAGCACTTCCCAGAGGCAATAATGACGGTGCCATCTGGCAAGGGAAGGGATATAATTCAGCTCTTTCTTTAGGTTTCGAAGCTTCAATCGGTCCGCTTTATCTTCAGTTCAGACCAATGGTTGGATTTACCCAAAACCGTGCATTTGATCTTGGTCCATACCAACCACCTATGATCAGGGGAGCAGATGGTAACAGAGAAGCCAGTATTTACGCTTATCGGGATTTTCGCGGTAGCATTGATTTTGTACAGCGATATGGAGATGATACGTTTAGTTGGTTTGATTTAGGGGAGAGCTCATTGGAACTACGGTATGCCGGTTTAAAAATAGCGGCATCGAATAAACAAATTTGGACAGGGCCTGGCACTCATACCTCACTGCAGTTTGGTTACAGTGCGCCTGGATTCAGGCACATATATCTTGGCAGTTATAAACCGTTGAAGACGTTTGCCGGCTCTTTTGAATTTGCCTATATATTTGGAGGTATGAGAAAGTCTGATTATTTCGATGGCAGAACGGAATCAAGACTACAATCCGTTAATTCACTAATAATTATTTATTCTCCATGGTTTTCGGATAACTTCCATATTGGTGGTGTTCGAACTTACTTTCATCCGTTTCCTAAATCAATGGGTCAATTTCGGGAACAAGCTGGAAAGTTGTTTGATCCCGGCCTGAGGAGTAATTTATCTGACGGTGATGATTTTGCTGCAACCTGGGACCCTGACAATCAGGTTGGTAGTATTTTTCTTCGATATTTTATACCACAATACGGTGTTGAGTTCTACACGGAATATGGAAGAAATGATCATAATGCAGACTGGAGGGATTTCAGGGCTCATCCAAACCATCAACGAGCTTATACACTTGGGATGCTGAAAACTATGAATTTATCAAAAGACAGATTATTGGCAATTAACCTTGAGATTACTCAACAGGAAACTAACAGAACATCCTTAACAAGAGGTGGCCAACACCTTGGTGGATGGTATACTCATGGCGCCCAGGTGCAAGGATTTACGAATAGAGGGCAAATTCTGGGCACAGGTTACGGGCCCGGTATGAACATGCAAATGTTACAGACTGATATATATGACAAACGGGGAAGCTTGTCGTTAAGAGCGGCCCGGATAACTTATCATAATTCCAGAGTTGATCAATTCTTTGAAAATATTAGAGCTGCTAACGGGCATTCTTTTGCGCCATGGGAAGTGCGAAACATCGAACTATTAATTGGAACTTCCATTACTGCCTTTTTAAATCATGGCATTGAAGTTTCAGCAACGATTGATCAAAGTTACATATTGAATCATCATAACCTTAACGGAAACGATATACTAAATACTCGTTTTGAATTGATTATTAGAAAACAAATGTCGGGATGGTTAAGATAGCAAAAGAATATCATAAAATATTGATATTATTAATTATAACAATTTCATCATCATTCATTTTTCCTCAAATTGTTAAATCTCAGCAACAGCCCGTTCTTGAACGAATATCTGTTACAGAGAGAAGTGATTGGCTTGGATTTGTGGTACGATTACATTTAACAGCACCGATTGATTCATTTAACGTTGCTCAAACAGAAAGTCATCTGCTTCAAGTAATACTGTATTCCAAAAGTTTGAATATGGGTGAGTTTCTAGAGCCCGATAAATCATTAGTAACTGATATTTCACAGGTTGAATTACAAGATGGTATTGGTTTTGAATTAAAGATTAACGATGAACATTCTTTTGAAGTAGATTCATACTTTGATATGAATCTGAGAGACTTGTTGATTTCACTAACATATACAAATGAATTCCATGCTCAAGATCCCCCCATATTTACTTCAGTGACTGATGATCTCAATGAAAAAGAGGAAGTTAAGTTATCTGGTCAATCTGACGAAGTTATCGAAAGTATAGTTGAGGATATCTATTCAGATTCTGCAATGCGATCTTCATTCCAGAGGATAACTGATCTTGACAGGCTTCTCCCTGATGATCCATTTGAAATCTATACCAGGTCAATGACTTCTGCAGGTTCGCGAGGATCTTATTTGCTTCGTCCTTCTACTGCAAATGCTAATTTATCTCATGACTTTCATCCCTGGATGAATCATTCCTTTTTTGGAGATCAACAATCGGAAAATATCGATGCTGCAGTTGTCTTATATAGCCCGAAAGTATTCAGGTCACACAATACAGAATTACCAATGGGTAATAATGATGGTGCATTGTGGCAGGGGAGAGGTTTGAATTACCAATTTTCAGCCGGATTTGGCGCAATTTATGGACCTCTAACCATTGTTTTTCGACCCTCGCTTGTAATGAGTGAAAATCGAGAATTTGAGCTTTCACCTCGTCCGCAACTGCGAGGGTTATCCATCTATGCTATGCCACTAACAAATAGTGATATCCCTCAGCGATTTGGTGAAGATTCCATAAACAGGTTTGATCTTGGAGATTCATTTGTTGAATTAGAGTATAAAGGCTTTGCAGCCGGATTTTCTAATCAGAGAATTTGGACGGGACCTGCTGTATATAACCCACTGATATTTAGTTACAACGCACCGGGTTTTCTGCACACATATCTTGGCACACAAAGCCCTTTTGAGTTTCGATATGGACAGCTTGAGACGAAATGGTTTTGGGGGGGGCTGAGGGAATCGGACTATTTTGACGAAGACCCTACGAATGATTTGAGATTTGTAACCGGATTGATATTTGCATACTCACCATCGGTTATACCGGGTTTGCATATTGGCTTTAACAGAACTGCTTTTGCATATTACCCTGAAGGCGGACCCGGCCTTTCGAACATACTTATGGCGCTAAGGATGTCACAACCTGATAGTATTGATAATACTGAAGAAGCCTTTCATAGTATGATGTCGTTTTTTGGAAGGTGGGTTTTTCCTGATATTGGATTTGAGTTTTATGCAGAGTGGGGTCGGAATGACAATAGAAGAAGAGTCAGGGATTTTATTGCAGAACCTGAATTGAATCGAGGTTATGTACTTGGTTTCATTAAAAATTTTGATCTTACAACAAGTCGTAAATTACAGCTGCTGACTGAAATAACGAATGTGGAAAATTCAAGTGTAACGTCACAACAACGTAAATTTAATACATGGTATGAGCATAATGTTATAAGGCAGGGCTTTACAAATCGGGGTCAAGTACTGGGTGCTAATATTGGGCCCGGATCAAGTACACAGATAATGAGACTTTCTTACTACGAAAAGCGTGGTATGCTCGGAGTATCGGCTCAAAGAGTTGCTATGCAGAATGACCGTTTCCATAGATTCAGAGAAACGTACAGGAATTTAGATCCCTGGCCGCAATATTGGTTTATGATAGACCGGCATATGATTCAGATGAACTATGGGTTTCATGCCCTTGCCTTTTTGCCTTATGGATTTGAATTACAACTCGATTATCATATAGCTAAATTTGATAACATCGACAATTTTTGGCAACGTGATCTGATTAATAATCACTTTATGCTGACAATGAGATACAATTTGCGATCTTATTTTAGTATACCGAATTAATTATTGTGGGTAACGAAACATAATTATATGGGAATAAAAGATGACAGAAGAATACTTGTAGTTTCGTGTATTGGCTGCGGACCACCATTTATGGGCAACCGAATCAGAATGAGAGAGCTTTTAAAACAGATCAGGAATCTGGGTTTTGAAATACACTTTGCCGGTATTTGCTTAAGCGAAGAGGAGGTTCAGTCGGTTAAGCCATACATTGATGTTTGGATTACGAACTTCGGGAGGGCTCAAAAAAATAGCTTGTTTGAGAAAATCAGAAACCGGGCTAAAAGCTTTTTAAACGTCTTTCTGAATAAAATTAAATCAAAAAAAAATAAAATCAATTATAAACTGGATGAGCTATTCGATGCCCAATGGTATGAAGAGACGATTAAAATTCAGAATAGTAATAAATTCAAAAGAGTTCTTATTCCATATGTTTTTCATTCAAAGTTTTTTGATGCATTCGGGAATTCAACACTAAAGATTTTAGATACTCACGATGTTTTTGGAAACAGAAATCAAATGCTTCAGGAGCTGGGAATTGATGATTTTTGGTACTCTACAACGAAAGAGGAAGAAAAAAAGGGGCTTTTAAGGGCAGATAAAATTATTGCAATACAGAGCCACGAAGAAGAGTATTTCAGAAAATTGGCAGAAGATAAAGCAGAGGTTGGAACAGTTGGACATTTCATTGAACCACAATTTTTACCATTATCGCATGCAAAATTAAATCATTTTGGATTTATTGGATCGGAAAATCCATTAAACATAAATGGATTACAGTGGTTTATTGAAGAAGTACTTCCGCTAATAAAGCAAAAATTTACTGAGTTCAAATTTATTGTGGGTGGGCGAATATGCCAAAAGTTTGGTGAAAGTGAAGATTTTGAACTTTTGGGCGAGTTTGATTCGATTAACGACTTTTACGCAGATTGTTCCTTTACCATTAATCCTATTCAAGCTGGGACCGGTTTAAAAATTAAAACAATTGAATCCCTTGCTTACGGCCGGCCGGTAGTAAGTTCATCCAATGGAGCTGCAGGTCTGGAGAGCTTTATTAATAATGGAATTTGGGTTGCTGATGAAGCTGAACAATTTGCTGATCATATTATCAGTTGCTTAATAAATAGTGATGTTTTAGTCAATTCTATGCAAAACAGTAAAAACTTTATTCAAAGCCTGAATTCAGTGTCTTTAGAAAATCTCTGTAACATGCTTAACGATTAATAAATCTGCGATATGGCTGTACTATGCAAAGATTTAAACCTTCTATATATTTGCATACCTAAAACAGGATCAACCACAATGGCCAATTTTTTAATAAGCAACTGCGGGGGAAATTGGGTACCAGAAAAGCATCAATTCAATGAGAAAGGGCAAATCGTTTTAGACAAAAAACACTGTAAAATAAGTGATTTAATTAAACACGGTTATTATACTGAAGATGAAATCAAATCATTGGATGTCTTTGCAACAATTCGAAACCCTTTCGATCTTGTTCTTTCCAATTATTATTTCGAAAAACAAATTTACCAAAAATTCTATAAAGGCATAAGAGTCAGGTTAGTGTTTGGTAAACGGATCTATTTTTATATAAGAAAGAAATTTAATATAGACAGGGAGAACCACTATTCCTGGATTATGCCGCAAATTGATCGATATCAATTTACAGTCAGAAATACCCTGGCAGATTATCTGAAAAGATTTTATTCAAGAAAAAAAAATAATGTATTTACGGAATACACAAAAGGAGCAGATGCACATTTTTTGAAGCTTGAAAATATAGAGAAAGATCTGGATGATTTTTTCCAGAAAAGAGATATTAAGATAAAAACTGAATTGCCATTACTATCTAAAACCCATTTAAAAAAAGGGCATTACAGTGAACATTATTCTCCTGAAGCAAAAGAACTTGTAGAGAAATATTTTACTGAAGAACTATCTTTATTTAATTATTCTTTTTAAATGGTTTCCCCATGGGGCGAACCCATGTAAAGTTATATATTTTATACCTTGTCATTAAAAAATGAAAATAATGTTATCCGTTGATGAATTCACGAGAACAAAATGAAAATAAATCATCCGGTTTGAAGATTTTAACATTATCGAAACGATGGCACCATCACACGAAATCAGGGGGGTACGACCGCCTTAAAGATGAAATTGGTTCATTCAATATCCATCCTAAACCAAAGCAAAATTATTTTTTTTCTGATAGAATCCGGCGAAGAGTGCTGAGGAAATTAATGCCATCCGTTACGGATGTTAACAGATACAGACTGAAAGATCTGTCTGCAGAAATTCGAACACTGATATCTGTAAACAGATACAAGGCAGATGTTTTACATGCTCTCTATGGTGAAGATCAGCTTAATATTCTTCTTCGCTATAGAGAAAGGTTGAAATGTGCAATGGTTGCATCTTATCATCTTCCCGTTGAAAGTTTTTTTATGCAGAAAATTGTGAAAGAAGATGTTTACAAAAAACTGTCGGTGCTTGATGCCGCAATCGTTATGTCAAACTCAATGATTTCAGATTATGAAAAATGGGTTGGAGAGGGGAAGGTGTTTTTTGTTCCTCATGGAATTGATACCGATATTTTTTTTCCAAATCATGTTGAGAAAAGCAGGAATCATCATTCACTAAAAATATTAACGGTTGGCGGGCACGGGAGAGACTGGCAATCATTAAAAACAATAATTTACTTTTTTAGAGATAATAACAACGTAAAATTTAAAGCTGTATCTCCCAAAAAAATTAAAAAGATGTTCAAGGATCTACCAAAATTGAAGGTTTTGACTGGAATAAGTGAAGCGCAATTAATTGAAGAGTACAGGGCTGCAGATGTCGTTCTATTACCTGTAACTTATGCAACCGCTAACAACTCACTACTTGAAGCACTTGCCTGTGGAACTCCTGTAATATCAACAAACACAGGAGGAATTCCGGACTACCTTGACAGTAAAAGTGGATGGCTTTTGCCGCCTGGTGATATTACTGAGGCCGTTAATTTGATCAGCAATTTAATTGAGCGAAGAGAGCAAATCATTAAAAAAGAAGCAGAGGCAAGAATAAAAGCTCTTAAGTATGACTGGAAAGAAATTACCGGGCAAATCAGAGAAGTTTATCAAAATGCATTCGATAATTGGAATAAAAAAGAATATTAGATTATTTAGGATAGTAAACAGAAAGGACTCTGAATCCAGGAAGAATGGTAATAGCTTTAAAATATCATCGATTATTTGAAAATCTGACAGCATTACCGTTGTCAGAGTTTTACAGGTTGTGAAGCATCTGGGGATTTCATTCCCTTGCTATCCGCGGGATAACAGAGAAGTGAATCAAGCCTGTCAAACGAATCTTTGGTGCAAACTGAAACAGAATGACGGTTATCCGAAATTTTGTGTTGCGTCGGGACAAAGTAGTTCTTCAATCAAAATGAAAATTTGTTTTTTTATACAATGTAGATAATGGATTGTAATAATAAACCTTTTTTATCAATTATAGTCCCCGTCTTTAATGTGGAAGATTACCTTGAAGAAACGATCTGTTCGATATTGGGCCAGAATTTTGATAATTGGGAAATGATAACAATCAATGATGGGTCAACAGATTCTTCAGGTAAGATCTTGGACCATTTTGGTAAGACAGATGAGAGGATAAAAGTTTTTCACAGGAAAAATCATGGCTTGTCTGCCACAAGAAATTTCGGGTTAAAAAAAGCAAAAGGTGAATATGTCTACTTTTTGGATAGTGATGACGTTATAATTGATGGGTTATTCAATAGTTTGAATAAAATATCATTAGATAATCATTTTCAAATTTTTATTATTTCTGGAGAATATATCGATAAAGAGAGCAACCCAGTAACTACTCCCTTGCCAACTATTCACCCTAACTTCAAGATACCTCATGCTGGTGAAAGAGTTTATGTAGATCTCTATCGGACAGGTACATATACTCCATTGGTTTTGTCTTATTTTTTTCGGAAAAATTTTTTAGAAGAAAATTCTCTGATTTTTGATGAAGGCTACATTCATGAAGATGAAGCATATATACCAACCGCACTTTGCTTGGCAGATAGCGTAATTTCTACCGCTAACATTTATTATCAGCATAGAAAGCGACCAAATTCAATTATGACTGTTCAGAAAAGTGAGGAAAATATAAAAGGATGGACAAAGGCTGTAAGCAGATTAATAAAACTAATGAATCGTTCTGAGTTGAATGATTCTACTCGAAGAGTAATCAGGATAAAGGCAAAATCATTAATGAATAACTCACTCTTATTAATTAATAAACTAAACAGAGATTTCAATTCGTCACTTAATATAGAAAACTATATTAGCGCAGAAGAGATGCAATATTTAGGAAAATTAATGAAGCTGAAATCTAAATTTCCATCGATTATAAAGATGCAACGTTATATTAATTCGATGTAGTTTATTGGAAACAAGTATGTGACTAATTCCTTATTAAGGAATTA
Source organism: Balneolaceae bacterium (assembly GCA_007693395.1). GTDB lineage: Bacteria > Bacteroidota > Rhodothermia > Balneolales > Balneolaceae > Rhodohalobacter. The sequence continues at coordinate 15,320 of REDS01000036.1, forward strand.
GTCTAAGAGTTGCTGTAATGACTCTTCGAATTTTTCAGTGTCTATTATGAAGTCAGTTCTTTGTGTGGTAATATTTTTATCTGTCGGTTCAGCAAATGTATAGAAATATCTAAGGTTGAGATCTGAGGCCAGACTAAAAAAAAGATTATTCCTGGAGTCACCTCTGGCTCGGATCTCCATAATTTTAGACCCTTGACTCATCCAAAGCATATTCGATAAACCGGCACCATGAAGCCCAACTAAAATTTCAGCATTAGCTGCTACTTTAATTTGTTCCTCAATGGATAATCTCTCCATAGCCACAACTTTAAAACCATGTTTAAGAAGAATCGGTTTTAATTCATCTTCATTTAGAATTTTTCTTTTTGGCGCAAACTCCCTTGTAATAAATATCCGATCTTTTGCTGGACCCTTGTTGATTTTTTCTGTGAACCTCTCTCTTATCCCGTTCATTAATGCTGGCCTGAAATTACCTGAAGGAGAGATGACAGGAATGTTTACAAGGTTCTTTGAAAGTACACACTGATCCTTCTCAAGTATCAGATAGTTAACATCATATTGCTTAAGAGTAAACATTGCTAAATCAGTATTACAGGTAGCCGGGATTATTAGTGTGTAATTTTTTAATTCGGCAAAATTATGTAAATCAAGTACTTCTATTTTTTGTAAAACATCCCCTAACCAGTGAAAAAAATTGTCCGAATAAAAATTTGTTACAAGTAATGCATTTTCCACCCGCACAAATTTTCTGATTTTGAATAACTGTACCAATGTTGTAAGATAGTGTTTTATAATACTCTTGAATTTGCCGATCCCGTGTAGCGGAATACTCCTACAAAAAAATAGGTCTTGTTTAATGAGTTTCTGAATAACAGCACCATTTGGCAGAATCTTTACATTCTGAAATTTTTCACTATATATTTCTTTAAATGTTTTCTCAAATTCATTGTGAAACAAATAAACATCTGAATCTATCAGGTTAACCGGTTGCTTTCTTTGTGTTTCTTCTGAGGGATAGACTTTAAAACTCATCATTAAATTGTTTATACCGTCATTTTTTTAAAAGGGGATGTTCTTGCATAAAATTAGTTGTATTAGGCTGATGGTTCATCTAGTAATATAGTTATTTTGATTACGAATGATTGAATATTTTGATTGACTCATAATCACAGCAATAAAGGTTTAACAATAAAGGTTGAAAACTTGATTACAATTAAACCGTTTGGCGGGTTAGGTAACCGTATGAGAGTTTTGCATTCAGTTCTCTCTTTGAAATATGAAAGAAGGCTGAACGTAAAAATTTTATGGGAGCATTCCAGATCTTTTAATTGTTCGATTAGCGATTTATTTATAGTTCCGGAAGATATCGCGGTTCAGGAATTTACTATGTCATTGGAAGACAGACTTAAAAGAAAAATTACAGAGAATTTTAGAAAGGGTCCCTTGTCGAGGTATAAGTATGATCTAATTTTGAGAGAAAAAGATATCATTGAAATGCGCAATAATAACTATGATTTTTTAAACCTCTTGAATTATAAATCTGTTCTTATTGAAACGTGTCAGTGGTTTTACACAGGTGATGAAGGGTTTTTATATTTAAATCCTATCGGACAAATTAGTGATCAGGTTCAACAAATTACCCGAAATTTTAACAAACAAACTATCGGAATTCATGTTCGCAGAACGGACCATACTCTGTCAATTAAGGCAAGTCCGCTTTCAGAGTTTAAAAAAAGAATGCAGTTTGAAATAGATCGTAATAAGAATACAATGTTCTTTTTGTCAACTGACTCGGAAGAAGTGGAAAATGAGCTTAAAGTTGAATTTAAAAACCGTATCCTAACCTATGAAAATAAAGAGCTGTCAAGAAATTCTTCTAAAGGGATAAAAGATGCTTTTGTTGATATGCTGTGCCTGTCTCACACCAATAAAATTTATGGCAGTTATCATAGTACATTTTCACATATTGCATCACTAATGAATGATATTGAACTCCGGGTAATTAATGTGCTGCCAAAACAAAAAGAAGCCAACTAAGCAACTGGGCTGATATGGAGAGTTCTTCACTACGATCACCATCAGATAGATTGCCCTTGATTTCAATTATAACTGTTGTTTACAATGGGGAAAAATACCTTGAAAAAGCCATACATAGTGTAGTACATCAAACCGGCTGCCACTGTGAGTTTATTGTTGTTGATGGAGGCTCAACTGACGGAACACTTGATATCATCAAAAAGAATGATGATAAAATTGATAAATGGATTAGTGAGCCGGATAAAGGAATCTATGATGCAATGAATAAAGGTATAAAACTTGCTTCAGGTACAATAATCGGGATTTTAAATGCAGATGACGAGATGAATGAGGGAGTTTTGAAAATCGTTGGGAATGAATTTTCACAGAATCCGAATCTCGATTTTCTTTATGGTTATGTGGAACGTATGACACTATCCGGAGATGTTTATGATATAGCATCTTCTCTTTCAATATCTGAAATGGATCAAAAAAAATTCCAACAAATTCCTATCCCACATGGTGCTCTTTTTGTTAAAAAACAATTATTTCATGAGCTGGGATACTATAAAACAGACTATATCATCAATTCAGATTACGATTTTATTCTCCGTTTACTCGAAAATGGTAAAAAGGGAAAAAAGATAAATCTTGCCATATCAAGGTTTAGAGACGGAGGGAGAAGCAGCGGATATTTGACGTTTTGGGAACGCAGAAGAATCATGCGAGAGTTTAAGGTGCCATTCATAAAAAGAGAGTATGTGATTATGAAAGGTGTCATCAAACTGTTTATTGCCAAATTACTTCCAAATAGTATTGTATCTTCATTAAGAAAAAAAAGAACTGCATAACTATCCTTATCCTGCAAGATCTGTTCTGATACTATGGTACCAGCTTCTTCTGATATTTCAGTTACAATATCATTATATAACAAAGAAAAAACGATTGAGAGGGCTCTGTTATCTGTATTGAATCAATCCAGCCCCCCAAAGAATGTTATCATTGTGGATGATGGTTCAACGGATCACGGTTCTGAATTAGCAGAAAATCTTGCCCGGAAATATCCGTCAGTATCGCATATTGTACAGGAGAACCAGGGTGTATCCGTAGCCAGAAACAGGGGAGTGGTGGAAGCTGATACGGATTATGTATGTTTTTTAGATGCTGATGATGTTTGGGAGAAAAATTACATGGACAACCTGCTGAATCTGATGAGTGCTGAGGGCAATGCTGAAGTCTATTGCCTGGCGTATCAAATGAAATCGGAAATTGGGTATTTAAAGCCACATGTTGCTCTGGAAGAAAATCATGAAGGGATTGTAGAAAATCCTCTTAATGTATACGCAAAAGGGTATGGGCTTATTCACACGTCTGCAATCTGTTTCAGAAAAGAATTTTTCCTGGATATTGGGGGCTTTCCTGAAGGCGTGAATTTTGGTGAGGATCTCTTTGTATGGATGATTGCCTGCCTGAAAGGGAAAGTGGCGTTTTCAAATAAAATCAGTGTAACTCTGCATAAGGAACAAATTAACAGTATTAACAGGAGAAAACTGCACCCCTATCATGTTTCATACTTTACAGAGCATTTAAATGATTTTTCAACTTCTGAACAGCAAGCCATCAGGAAGTTCTTAATCGGGAATATTTATATACAGTGGGCAGCTGCAAAGCTTGAGGGAAATGTTGAACAGCAAAAAACATTACAGAAGTATTGCTTTAGTTTAAGTAAAACCAGCTGGTTAATTTTGACATTTTCCCGCCTTTTACCACCTTCAGTTTTTAAATTTCTAAAGAACAGAAGAACAAAAAAAAGGCTAATTGGAAACAGGTAATTATTCATAATGGAAAAACCTCCCGGCAAAAAACTCCTGCTTGTTGTAAATGTTGACTGGTTTTTCCTCTCCCACAGGCTGCCGATTGCTCAGGCTGCAAAGGAGGCCGGTTTTGATGTAACTATTGCAGCTGCAGATACAGGTTTATCTTACAAAATTACCGATGCCGGGCTTCGATTCGTTAACCTTCCATTTCTTGAGAAAAAGCAGCCATTTTTTTCTGAGCTGAGAATGATTGGAAGATTGAAAAATCTCTACAAAAACCTTCAGCCGGATATTGTTCATCACGTTACGATTCGCCCTGTGTTATACGGTAGTATTGCGGCAAGGCTTGCCGGGGTTCCTGTTTTGATAAATGCACTCTCCGGCCTTGGATATGTGTATACAGGTAACTCAACCAAAAATAAACTACTTCGATTGATACTGCACATAATGCTGCGAACAGGACTGAAGCATAAAAATTCAGCACTAATTCTGCAGAACAGAGATGATATTGAGCTGTTCCGGGAAAGAAATATTGTGCAACAGGTACAAATCGAACTGATTAGAGGTTCAGGTGTTAACACCGATTTGTATAAACCTATGGTTGCTGAAGAAAAACGTGGTAAAGCACAAGTGGCATTAGTTGGGAGAATGCTGCGCGATAAAGGAGTAATTGAATTTATTGAAGCGGCAAAAACTCTTTTAGAGAAAGGTGTTAATGCAGATTTCCATCTTTATGGAGCCCCTTATGCAAGTAACCCAACTTCAATATCTGCACATGAAATGAAAACGCTCACCGAGCCAAAGGGAATTCACTATCATGGTGCAGTTGAGAACATTGCTGAAGAGTTGAATAAAATTGATATTGTATGCTTGCCATCTTACCGTGAAGGATTGCCAAAATCGCTTCTGGAAGCGGCCTCAGCGGGTAAGCCTGTTGTAGCTACCAATGTGCCGGGCTGCAGGGAAATTGTAGAAGTTGGGAAGAATGGCTATCTGGTGGAACCTCGAAATAGCGATGATCTGGCTGAAAAATTGGAACTGCTCATTCTCAATCCGGAACTTCATGGAAAATTTGGCCAATATGGGAGAAGGAAAGTTTTGAGTGAATTTTCAGAAGAGATCATTGTAGAACAAACCCTTGGCCTGTACAGTAAATTAATGTCAGAAATTTGAGGGCTTTTACAGTGGGATGACATAACCTGACACCTTGATTCTTTACATTGGTTTGAAATAATATTGACTGGCACATATTCTCACAAATGATCCACCACCACAAAAGCAACAAATTAACCGTTCTTGCCAACCTGCTCGCAGAGGCTCTTGAAGAGAACCTGCCAGCCGACCCGCTTCTTCCCCAGACGATTGTGGTGCCAAATCTGGATACGTCCCGATGGCTAAAGAACCAGCTTGCAGAATCGTTGGGAATTGTGTCAAACCTGCGGTTTATGTTGCCATCGGAGTGGCAGTGGAATCAAATTCGAAAGGTGTATCCTGCACTGCCAAAAAAATTACCGACGGATCTTGAGCCAATGAAATGGGCGCTGTATGATCTTCTCTCAGATGATGATATCTTAACGCAATTCCCCAATTTAGCAGAGTATCTCTCGGCAAGGAGTGATAGCAATGCCATTTTGCAGCTTGCATCGCAAATCGCTATTCTTTTTGATCAGTACCAGGTTTACCGCCCATCGATGATCAGGAGGTGGGAAAAAGGATATCGCGGGAAAGGTGATGAGCAGTGGCAATCGGATTTATGGCGGCTGCTGAGCCGTGAGTTACAGAAACGGATACCTCCTGAATTGCAAAAAAGCAGGGCAGAACTCTTTTTGGAAGCGGGGAAAAGCTTAGAAAAAATTTCGGCAGGAAATGAAATAATTTATCTGTTCAATCCCGGCTTGTTGCCAAAAATTACCGCCGATCTCTTTAAACGCTACGGTGAAATATGCGATCTCCGGCTGTTCCGGTTGCAGCCTGCAGATACATCTCAACCTGCGCAGAATGAACTGATAAATGTTTTTGGGAATGAGGCGGATCGGGTATCATCTCTTCTGGAGTTTGACAAGGCTACTGTAAGCAGTCATTATCAGTTTGAGTCGGATGAGTCTGACCTTAAAGTGATACAAAATTCTATCTCAGCAAACCAGGCTGTCCCGGTAAATCAACCTGCAAAAGAGGCACTATCAGGTATTGAAATTCGTTCCTGTCACTCGGCTGTCAGAGAGGTAGAGACGTTGCATCATTTTCTGCTGGAGCAGTTTGAACTGGATGATACGCTCCACCCGGACGATATACTTGTTGTTACGCCAAATCTGCAGCGCTACGTATCGGCGGTTCAGGCCATTTTTGGAACCAAAGAAAAGGGAATCCCCCAAATTCCATATCACTTGAGCACCGGCGTGAAAAGGGATGAGTTTAACGTTTCCGGCGCTTTCGTAAAACTGCTCAAACTTTCTGATTCCAGGTTTACGTTTTCGGATGTGATGGAATTTATTTCGGAAAGATGCGTAGCAGAAAAAGCCGGTTTGAGTGACAGCAGTCTGGAGAAACTAAGAGTTCGTATGCAGGAAAATCATGTGGTTTGGGGACTTGATGCTGACCACCGTGCTGAGCTTAATCAACCCGCACAGAATATTCAAACATGGCATGAAGCGATGCGAAGAGGCTGGATGGGGCAGTGGATTCACTCAGAAGAGAATCCATTAGTTGGAGATCTGCTGCTCTATAACCCCGGTGACTCTGTTTCCGACCATGAAAACTGGGCTGCGTGCTCTGATATTCTTCACAAGATGAATCTTTTTCGTAAAGAGATCAAAACCGGAATGTCCGCTGATAACTGGGCTTCTTTTTTCTTGCAATGGATGGAACGTCTCTTTTCAGAAGCTTCACTGAACAGCCGTGGCGCACTGCAGATTACCCGATTATTGGGTGAGATTTCGGAAGCTTGTGCAATCGCAAACATATCGACAGAGATAGGATTTTCTGACATCCGTGCGGCAATTCTCGAGAAGATAGAAGATTATTCAGCAGGTTCCGCTAACTTTAACCGTGGTGTGGTGTTTAGTTCTATGGTGCCGGTTCGCAGTATACCTTTCAAGGTGATAGCACTTCTTGGTTTACAGGAAGAAGAGTTTCCCCGAAAACCAAAGTTTCCCGAATTTGACCTGATGGTACAGAAACCGGAACCTCAGGACCGAAACAGAAAAGAAGAGGATCGAAACCTGTTTTTGGAAAGTGTACTCGCCGCCGGAAAAATCCATTACTGCAGTTACATCGGGCAAAGTCCTGTGGATAATGAAACCATACCGCCATCAACGATAGTAGGAGAATGGGTGGACATTCTCTCAACATATTCCGGTTTAAAAGCGGACGTCATTATCAAGCATGAGCCACTTACAGCGCTTTCTCCTGTGAGATTGTCGGCAGTATCAGACTATTCTGAGGTTCTCTGTAAAACCGCAGAGAAAATGGAAGAGAGTGAACGTATTTCCGGCCTGAGAATTTCACCGATACCTTCTGAAGAAAGTTTGCAAATAATTGATGCAGATGATTTTGTGCAATTTTTCGGCAACCCTGTAAAGAGTTTTTTGCGAAGACGGTTTGGAGCAGCTTTCTTCTCTTTGGAAGATGAAAAAGATGAGTTCGTCCTGGATAGTTTAGAAAAACATCGGCTTTTTCAGCGGGTATTTTCCTGGCAATTGGATGGTGTGACTGATGAAAAAATTGAGGCAATGTTATTATCCTCCGGTGCATTGCCTGCAGGTGCTGCCGGCAGGTATAATTATGAGGAACTGAGGCGTAATGTGGCTGCATCTGTAGCTGAGATTTTGAAGCACGGCTTTAACGCTGATTCAATTTCAATGGATGTTTCTTATCCGTTGGGAGGTAAATTGATAACAGGATCAGTTCATTCCAATGCAAAGGATAGTTTACTTACAATTACAGCTTCATCAGTTTCCGGGAAAATACTTTTTCAGAACTGGATCAGACATCTGATTTGCCTGGTTTCGGGAGCAATCGATAGCGAATCACATCTCATTACGGATCTGAAAAAAGGCTCACCAAAATTGTTTCGATTTACTAAACCGGATGATTCCGAAGCCCTGCTTTGTGAACTTCTGAACATTTATCAGAAAGGTTTTGAAGAACCGGTGCTATTTTTCCCGAATACCATTTTTGCCTTCACAGATCAGCAAGCAAAGGGAAAAGGGAATGAGAAAGAAAAAGCAGTAGAAACTTTTGAAGGCTCTGAGTGGAACGAGTTTGCCGAAAGCAAAGATGCCTATGTTACATGTCTGCTGGGTGATGAGGCGGAATTTACTCATGCAATGATTCAGGAAACGTATCTGAACCCGATCCTGGCCATGCAGAAGCATAGCGAGGAGGTGAAATGAAGCAGCCATTGGATTCTGTATTTGAACTGAAATGGGCACCAAGGATAGTGATCGAGGCAAGTGCCGGGACAGGTAAAACCTATACAATTGTGGGCCTTGTCATCCGTCTTTTGATAGAGCAAAAGCTCGGTATTGATCAGATATTGGTAATGACGTTCACTAAAAAAGCCACAGCCGAGCTCAAAGAGAGAATTTTTACACGATTGAAAGAGGCGAAAGAAGCTTTAGAGGGAAAAGCCGTAAAAGATGAGTTTCTGAAAGAATTGACTGAAAAAGTTGAGGATAAGCGGGAGGCTGTCTCCTTAGTTGAAAATGCTATTCACAATTTTGATGATGCCCGGGTTTTTACCATCCATGGATTTTGCCAGAAAGTTCTTACCGAGCATGCACTTCTGGCAGGTGCACCCATAAACATGGATGTTGTGCAGCAGGATGAACCTCTGGCGGTGGCAGCAGAGGACTTCTGGCGTAATTTCATGGATAAATACGGAAACTCACTGGCTGGGGAGTACTATATCTCCAAAATGCTTGAAATAGCAAAAACACCCGAAGAACTTGTGAAGCGTTTGAAGGATCTTTTCTCAAAGCCTTATGCAGAGCTTGAAGGTGAAGGTATGATGGACCCGCTTGCCTATTTACAGCAGGTTATTGAGACAAGAAAGAAACTCAAATCAATCTGGAATGAGGATGAAAAAGAAATTCGGCGGATATTGAATGCTTGTGATGTTTCACGCTTTCAGCAGCATTTGCAATCCAGATTAAACAAGCTGGTGCCATTTATAAAGGAAGAGACATTTCTAACTGATACACCCGGAATACTGAACTATTTTCGGGCAGATTATCTCTATAATAGTGATAATCTGCCAAAATCAAGGCCGACAAGAGCCACAGAGAAGCACACGTTTTTCGATGTCTGTTCTGAATATGATGAACTGATTTCGGATATAAACAAAGTAAAAACTACCCTGATTCGGGAGGCTTTTACTGAAATTTCACGGCTGAGATCGGAGGCATCAGAAAATTCGCCATCAATGACTTATGATGATCTCTTGGTGAACCTGGGCGCATCACTTCAAAAGCCCGGTATTGGTGAAAAGCTTTCAGCATCACTTCGGAATAAATATCCGTATGCACTGATTGACGAATTTCAGGATACCGATCCCATTCAGTTCTCCATATTTGAAGCGATCTATCCGGATGAAGGTGAAAAAAACGGGCTGCTTCTGATTGGCGACCCGAAACAGGCGATCTATGGCTTTCGCGGAGCAGATGTATACACTTATTTTCAGGCAAAGGCGGGGGCTTCAAAAACGGTTTATACACTTCAGAAAAACTTCAGAAGCTCGCCCGAATTAGTTGGAGCAGTAAATACACTTTTCAGCGGAGAGCACAGGCCATTTTTGGAGCGTGAGATTGAATTTACACCATCCGAATGGGGTAAAACAGAACCCGAAACCGGATTATTGATTGACGGAGCCGCAATAACTCCATTTGAGATTATAGCCAGGGGAGGGGTTCAATCTAATAAAAACGCTTCAACAAATTTTGCACTGTTTCAAACGGTGCGGGAAATAACATCTCTACTGGCAAAAGCGGAGGATGGAAATGCAACAATAAACGGAAATAAGATGCAGGCGGGAGATATTGCAGTTCTTGTATCGAGTCATAAAGACGCAGCCCAACTGAAAAACCGTTTGAAAGCAGCCGGTATAGGATCTGTTACCTACTCGAACAAACCGGTTTTTGAAACATACGAGGCAACCCGACTCGATTTACTAATGCAGGCCGTTTTGCATCCAATCCAACAAAAGTCTATTAACAATGGGTTGCTCAGCGGATTTTTTGGTGTTGATTTGAAAGAGATTCATCAATTAACTGAGGATGATGAAAAGCGTGAAAAGCTGACCGAGGAGCTGCATGAATTACGGGAAGTTTGGGCTGTGGGAGGATTTTATGTGATGTTCAGAAAACTGCTGTATCAGTACGAAAGGCTGCCCGGACTGGCCAGGCTTGCTAATGCCGACCGCGTACTGACAAATCTGTTTCAGCTTGCGGAAATTTGTTCGCATGCAGAGCAAAAAGAGGGATTTGATCCTGCCGCTCTCTCCAAGTGGTTTCGCAAAAAAATGGGTGATCCATCGATAGATGAAGAGTATGCCTTACTTCTGGAGAGCGACCAGAATCTTGTGAAGATCAGTACCATTCATAACAGTAAAGGCCTTGAGTACCCTGTTGTTATCTGTTTATCTCTTTGGGAGGGGCGAGAAGTTAAAGACAGTTCTGTATTGCAGCAGTACCACCCTGAATCTTCAGGAAGCCTGACCATTAACTTTGATCAGAGTGAGAGTGAACAGCGAAGGATTGCCCTGGTTAAAAGCCTGTTTGAACAGAAGGCAGAAGAAGTTCGCAAGCTCTACGTGGCGGTTACAAGGGCTAAGTATAAATGTGTTGTAATCTGGGATACACATAGTGTTTCGCATCTCTCGGGGATGGGCGCCTTACTTTCAGGCGGGGAAAAGATAAAGGAGTTTATCGAAAACTATAAGAAGCTTGGCGACAAGCATGAGCTGGATGAAAACCACTATGTTGATGCGCTCAAAACGAAGGCAGACTCATCAGGTGGAACTATCAGGGTTAGGATGATTGATGAAGAAGATCAATTCCTCTCTCAGGTTCAACTGCAATCCCCCGGCCGGAACGGGTACACACCGAAACCTTTTCTGGGGCGTACTGAATTACCGGTTCAAAATCAGCTTGTCAGTTTTTCGTCATTAGCGCACAAAACAGCCGATGCAACAGAACCTGACTATGACCAGCTTATTGAAAGCTACGCGAGCCTCATTTCGGCGCCTGTTCAGGAAACCAAAGAGCGATCTATTTTTTCGTTTCCCCGTGGTGCTATACCCGGTACAGCAATCCACAAGCTGTTTGAGCTTGACAGGTTTGATTTCGATACTGTTCAGCAAACAGATCTTAAGCAGGAGATTGAAGCTGTTCTCGAAGCGCATCAAATCGACAAAAACTGGGCTGATGTTGCCGCGAAGATGCTTGTGGATGTTTCTTGCTCTAAAATACCCGGTTTAGATTTGTCGAGCGTTTCCGGAATGGACCAGATCAGAGAGATGGAATTTCATTTTCGAGTAAAGCAGCCCTCGGCCGATCGGCTCTTCGAAATTATTCGAAGCTCAAAAGATCTGTCCGCAAACAAAAGCCCGGTAAATAATATGCTTACCGGTTTTATTGACCTGATTGTCAGGCAAAATGGCAAATATTTTATTCTCGATTATAAATCGAATCACCTGGGAGACTCACCGGAAGACTATACCGCAGAAAAGTTACGCATTGAAATGCAGCATGCAGGTTACGATTTACAATATCATCTCTATACAGTGGCTCTTCTAAAATATTTGCGAACCAGGATTCCGGATTTCAGCTATGAAAGTCATATTGGTGGTGTTGCTTATCTGTTTGTTCGGGGAATGACTGCCGGTTCATCAAACGGAGTGTGGTTTCATAAGCCGGATGTAGAGGTAATTAAAACCTTAGAAAACGAACTGGAGGCAAGATGAGTAAACCTAACGTTTACAGCTGGTTTGATGAGGGCATTAAGCAGAGTTGGATTGAACGCTACGAGCAGGAAGCCGTTCGCTTTTTAAAATCTGAATTTGGGGAGCTTACCGAAACGGAGATACTATCGGTGGTTTTTGTCTCTCTTTTCAATAAAGCCGGGCATACGGCTCTGCCGGTACATTTAAGTCCGCAACAGTGGGCTGAATGGCTCGAAATTCCGGTTGAGCATCGCGCTAAACTGCCCAAAACATCACTAACGGAAGAAAATATCGGGAAATGCCGAATAATATCGCGATCAGCGCAGACTCCGTTACTAATAGAAGATGGATTGATCTCATTCCAGAAAAGTAGGTTTCGCGAAAAAGCCATCCTTCAAAAACTTGCTTCTCTGAATAGCAGTAAATCTGCCGGGTTGAATGGAGTGAAAAAAAAAGAGTGGCTCAAGCAGCTTTTTCAGCAGCCAGCGGAAGAAACCGACTGGCAAAAAACGGCTGCAGCGTTATCGCTGATTAAGCAATTTCTGATTGTATCCGGAGGTCCGGGTACGGGTAAAACAACGACTGTAGCCAGGATTTTGGCTTTGCACACAAAAACGTCGGAAAAGAAGCTGAACATTGCACTTGCTGCACCCACCGGAAAAGCTGCGGGACGAATGGGGGAGGCACTCAACGCTGAGTTGCAAAAACTTGGGCTAACAGATGATGAACTTCAACAGCTTCCCCGGGAGGCAAAAACTGTTCACAGATTATTGTCAGGTACAGAGAATCGCGGACTCTTGCCACCTGTAGATAAAAAACTACTTCCGTACGATCTGTTTATCATCGATGAGGCCTCGATGATTGACCTGAACCTGATGTACAGGCTCATCTCGCATGTTAAAGAGAGTGCGACACTAATTTTGCTGGGGGATAAAGATCAACTTGCATCCGTCGAGGCCGGATCTGTTTTTGCAGATTTATGCAGTAAGGAGAAAAATGCCTTTTCACCAGAAACTGCCGATGCTCTCTTCAAACTCGGAGCAGATGTTACCGGATACATCACGGAGCAATCAACCCTCGATGGTGCTATCATCTATCTTACAAAGAGTTATCGGTTTCACGAAGAGAGCGGTATAGGGTCGCTTGCCGGTAAGGTTAAATCGGGTCAGGCGAGTAAGCACCAGTTGATGGAGCTTTTTTCAACCTCGGAAGAGATTGAGAGTAAACCGTTCTATTTTACAATCGCTGATTTATCGCAACTTGCAGCAGAGTTCGCTGATCGGGTTAAGAAGGCCGAAAATATCATAGAGCCGCAGCATTTGTTGGCGTATTGGAAAAGAAACAGCTGGCTTACCGTTTTACGGCATGGATTAACCGGCTCTAACCGGTTGAATCAGCTTGTGGAGGAACATCTGGCAGGAAAACGGATAATTCGTCCTGACAATGGATGGTATCAAGGCAGGCCTTTAATCATTACTCAAAACGATTATAACCTGGGGGTTTTTAACGGTGATCTGGGAGTTTGCCTGAAAGATGAACAGGGAAATTTGAATGTTTACATAGAAACAGGCTCCCGTCTTAAGAAGATACATCCAAGCAGGCTTCAGCACTTTGAAACGGCATACTTTTTAACCGTACATAAAAGCCAGGGTTCTGAGTTTGAACATGTGAATTTACTTCTGCCCCAAAACGACACCCCGATCCTTACCAGGGAACTTTTATACACTGCAATTACACGTGCAAGAAAAACATTTACCCTTTATGGAAACCCGGACCTTTTCTCTGCGGCTATTCAAAGAAAAACAGTGCGTTTTACAGGATTGGAAAGAATGATTACGGGAGAAAGGTAATTGCCAGATAGAATCTCTGATTGCTTTGGCAGATCACAGCAATCAAAAAGCGGTTTCACGTTTTATAGCTGAATTTGCCCTGCCATCATTCTTAATTTGCACTTAACTCTGTTATATTGCATCTCATTTTCAAAAAAGTTAAACAGGTTTAATGGCAGCTATTTCGATTCGCTCAAGCCAGTCTGCATTCAGAATTTTATTGACGGCCGCTTTTGTGGTAACTATCGGTTTGATGTGGACAGGCTACGCCCAGCCTGATGAACGGATCCTTACGTTAAGATATCTGTTATTTGCGCTCAGTGGTATTGTGGCGTTTTCAACACCATATCTTCTTTTTCCTGATGAAAAGGCACCACTAATACAGCTTGGCAATCTTGGTAACGGGGCGGTCATCCGATACATCTTTGTCCGTTTAGCCCCAGTAGTTTGGCCTGTTTTTCTGTTGATTTTTGTGATTCTATTTGGTGATTTATCAACCCCTGGAAACGACCTTGGGCTTAAATTGACACATTTTATATCCGGAAGTGTTTTATTTGGCGCTACTGTGCTGTTTGCGATTTCACGAAATATCAAGTCGGGTACGGCGTCACAGTTTTGGAAAGAATCTGATAAGGGAAAAAAAATCAGACAACATGCTGCAGACTATTTCAAATATCCGCTTGATCCCGGTTCAATCCCAAGCCTGATAAATACCATATTAATTGCGTTATTTGGTGCAATTCCCATTCTGATTGGTACAGTGCTGGCCGGTATCTATTCAGCTGTTACAGAAGCTTTTCTGATGTTTCTAATGCTCTCTCTTGCACGATGGTCGTTTCAATCGCAGATGAAGAATCTGGTTTGTAATTACTACTCAACAAACGCTTTTTTCAGAGAGTTTTTTGGATCAAACATGAAAGGTGAGGAGTTGTCTGAAAAACGAACAGTAGAACAGCTATGGTGGGTACCCGCACCGATCAGAATGCATGTATGGCAGTTTCTCGTACAGCTCGACAGGGTTATACCTTCCGGACGCGTTGTATTTTCCGGCCACGTAGTGATGCTATTTCTCGCTTATCAGCAGCCTGATGCCGGTTTTCTTCTGGTTGCATGGATTCTTTTTGCGCTGCTCCATCATCTGTTTATGCTGATGACCTACCGGAAGGAGATATCACCCGGATGGTTGCATGGCTGGATGGCATCATCCGCAACCTGGTTTACGGCCCGTTTCTGGATGCAGCTCCGCTGGGTATTACCACTGCTTATTGGCATGAACGTGCAATTTTTTATCTTTGGCACGCCGAATTACTCATTACAGTCAATTGTGTTAACGGTATATTTAATTGCGTCAGCATTGATGGCGGGAATAGGTATTTCGGGCAGTTCAACAGAGGTTAAGGTATAGCAGAATGTTTCAGATAAAAGAGCTTACAAAACAATTTAAAGCCGGAAGGCCAATCTTTTCCGGGATTACAAAGAAGGTAGAACAGGGAAAAGGTATTGGGCTTGTGGGGCCAAATGGCTC
Source organism: Balneolaceae bacterium (assembly GCA_007693395.1). GTDB lineage: Bacteria > Bacteroidota > Rhodothermia > Balneolales > Balneolaceae > Rhodohalobacter. The sequence goes on from REDS01000036.1 coordinate 30,446, forward strand.
AGGAAAAACAACGTTTCTGAGAATACTATCTTTGAATTCATTTCCAACCTCAGGAAGCGTGGAATACCAGGGTATAAACATTCATGAGCAACCGCATGATTATCTTAAACAGGTAGGCCTGGTTCATGACGAAGAGACTCTACCGCAACACCTAACAGCCGCTGAACTGCTTGAATGGGTTTTGAGAAGCAGAAACCTATGGGATGAAAAAAGTACCTCAGCAGTAAATCAAATGTTTGCTGATCTTTCTCTCGAAGAAAAAGATGAGCCGATTGGTACATATTCAACCGGAATGAAAAAGAAAACTCAGATAGCTGCAGCTTTAATCATCAACCCGGCTGTTTTAATTCTGGACGAACCCCTTCGCGGATTGGATGAATCAACAAGAAAAATTGTTACAGATCTGCTTGCTGAACGCAAAAAGAGACAGAAGGCGATAATATTGATGTCTTCTCACACAATGGGAAATACAGATGAAATTTTTGACGAGATTTTATCATTCCCTTTGCCGAAACAAAATCAGAAATCATAATTAACAAGAATACCTTTTTCTATGTCTGAAATTAAACTTCCAGAAGTTGAACTCAATATTTACTCAAAAAGTAATCCTGTTGAAGTAAAAGTGGTAGAAAATTACGTAGTAACAAAAGAATCGAGCCCCAATATTGTTCGCCATATAACATTTGATGTGTCAGGAACAGATCTGGTTGATCGGGTTAGGGTTGGGCAATCGATCGGGGTGCTGCCTCCGGGTGTAGATGAAAAAGGAAGGGCCCATAAGCTTCGGCTGTATTCCGTTTCTTCACCAACATCAGGTGAAAAAAATCAGAAGCATCTTATATCCACTACGGTAAAGCGTACAATAGATGAGTATCAGAGCAAAATATACCTTGGTGTAGCATCGAATTATCTGTCTGATTTGAAACCCGGTGATACTGTTAAAGTAACCGGCCCAAGCGGCAAGCGTTTTCTGTTACCCGAAAATGCAAAGGATTTTAACTACATTTTCTTCGCTACCGGCACCGGAATTGCGCCATTCAGAGGTATGATTTTGGAACTCTTCGAAGAGCAGGATTTTCAAAACGAATGTGCTCTTGTTTTCGGTTGTCCCTATCGAACAGATCTTCTATATGCTGATTTTCTTGATGAGATGCACGATAGGTATCCTAATTTTCACTACATCAAGAGTATATCGCGCGAGGGGAGGCGAAAAGATGGTACCAAGCATTACGTTCAAACGAAATTGGTTGATGATAAAGAGCTGCTGGCTCCAATTCTTGCTAAAGAGAATACCCTGATCTATATCTGTGGAATGAAGGGCATGGAAACCGGTATTTACAAAGAACTGCTCAAACAGGGTTTCCCTGACTATCTTGAAATCAGAAAGGCACTTCCTGAAGATCTTGATGATATCCCAACCGGTGACCTCAAAAAATTTGTAAAGGCCTCAGCCCGAACATTCGAAGAGGTGTACTGATTTTAGAGTGGAAGGGGAGTGACTTTTTACTCCCTTCTTTCAATCGTTGGTAAACCGTCCAGAGTGGCAAATTTGTAGGGTAAAATCTTACCGCCAAACTTTTCTGTATAAACTTGTGTAAAAACAGCTCCAAGAAGCACAATAAGTACATTGTAGTAGACAAATATCACAAAAATAATCAGAGAGCCGGCTGCCCGGTAAGCTACGGCAATACCTGTTGCTGAGAAGTAGATTCCAATCAAATATTTACCGAGAAGAAAGAGTACCGTGGTTACGGCCGCTCCAACCAGAACATCGGTCCAGCGGGCATGTACATCGGGCAGGATTTTAAAGATCAGAGTAAACGATAGTACGGCAAATGCTATAGTTCCAATCTGGCTTGAAACCATAAACAAATCGAGCTGAATCTCGGGGAGTAAATCATAAAAGAATCTTCCTATGATACCAAGTACAGCCTCTGCTATCAGGGAAAGAATCAGTAATACGCTAAAAAGTAAAATCATCCCGAAGGATAGCAGGCGATTGAATATGAAGTTCCATACGGAGTTCATTTTTATATCTCGAACGTTCCAGATACGATTTAAGGCGACTTTTAATTGGCTGATAACCGTGGTTGCTCCAAAAATAATGGCCCCTATCGCAATGATGGTGGTAAATATACCTGCGCCTCCGGTTGTGCGCTCAGCGATTGTGGTATTGATCGTTTCAATCATAGAATCGTCGAGAAAATCTCCGGCAAATGTTTGAATTTGTTTAAGAATAGCAGCTTCGCTGATGAATGCGCCACCAACTGAAATTACGAGTATCAAAAGCGGAGCAATGGAGAAAATAGTGTAAAAAGCTATTGCAGCCCCAAACGTGAAAATTTCATCCTCAGCAGATTTTTTAAATGTGGCTGTAGTTAAATCCCAAATGTCTTTAAGGATAACTTTCATGATTCTAAAACTCTATCTAAAACAGTTTCAATTTCATCCGTTGTATTGTAATAATGTGGAGAAATTCTGATAAATCCTTCCCGTGCAGAAATTGTGATTTTCTTGTGACTTAGCGATTTAACAAAGTTATCGGGAGAATCCATTCCGTTTACAGAAAACGATATGATTCCTGCATGATCGGCAGCATCAGCCGGTGTGATGATAATTACTTTCGGGTGATTTCTTAAAAAGGCGATTGCATCGTCAATTAAGCTTAAAATATTGCTCTCAACATGTTCTATACCAATGGCCATAAAATTTTTAAGAGCTGTGTTTAATCCTATAATGCCGGCAATATTGAGTGTTCCTGTTTCGAGATGTTCAGATACAGGCAACCAGGGCTGATTGAAGTTTTTTAGATCCCAGGGCACTTCAACCGAAAGCCAGCCTGTTTTTGCGGGCGATAACTGCTTTTCCATCACTTCAGATATGTATAGAAAGCCGATTCCCATCGGTGCCATCAGCCATTTGTGAGCTCCGGTTGCAAGGGCGTCTATATTGCAGGCAGTTACATCAACATCAACGGCTCCCAAAGCCTGAATTCCATCCACAACAAATAGCACATTTCGCCGCCGGCATATTTTACCGATTGATTTTAAATCAGCCCGAAACCCATTCAGGTACTGCACTGCACTTATTGAAACCAATCGTGTTTTTCGGGATATGGCTTCATCAATTTGCTCCGGTGTTATTCTTCCCTGTTCGTCAGGTTTTAAATAGATCACTTTAACACCAAACCGCTCGAGGATACGAAATGGCTGCACGTTGGACGGAAACTCCATACTGTTTAAAATAATCTCATCACCCTTTTTCCATAATAATCCCTCCGCAATGGCCGAGATCGCATCCGAGGTATTCCCCATGAATGTTATTCTTTCGGGAGAGTCGGTATGGATAAAGTCTGCAATCAGGTTACGAGTCACATCAACTGTTTCCATCCACGATTCAAAATTTTCAACAGTACCTGAGTTTCGATCTTCGTTAAACGACTTTAGGGCTTGTGTAACATCTGCCGAGAGTGGAGAAATAGCAGCGTGATTCAAATAGATATGGTCTGTTTTGGTATGTGGAAATAGTGCGCGGAACTGTTCTTTTGAAGTGGAATTCATAGGATAATTTAAATCAATTTTCAATGTTCGTTATTCCGGCGCTCACCACAAATTTCATTGCATCTGCAGGTGGTATATCGAGCGGGCTAATTTTATCAGGCGCAATCAAAAAAAGATTACCTGAAAAGTTATAGGAGTGCGGGCAGTAGACAGCCACCCGGTTTTTAATGCCAATATGCCCGAGAGATTGCTCTGTGATGAACCCGATTCGGTCCACTCCTTCAGTAAGGTTAATCAGCACGGGCTGATTGAACTTTTTCTTCTTGCCAAAAAATGCACCGGTAAAGTCTTTAAGTGCCGTATAAATAATCTTAACCAGCGGAGTTCTTGCGATCAGATTTTCAAAGTAGTTAAAAATTGGTTTTGAAAACGCCCAGGATACTGCCATTCCCAGTAACATAATTATTAAAAAGGCGGTGAGAATACCTAAACCCGGTATTTCAAATGGCAGCCAGGAATAGAGCAGAGAGTTCAGCGTTTCGTTTGCCCAGTTAATAATAACCAGAACAATGTAGAACGTTGCAAATATCGGGAGTACAAAGAGAAGCCCCCTGAAGAAATAATTTAAGATGGATTTCATAGAGCCGGAATTAGATAATATTCAGGAAAGATAAGCAAGATTCATGGCAATGCAGTTTGAGATCTTTTGGATGAAAACGTTTAATATCAGTAGCGTTTATACACATGTTCAAAATATCGTGCTCACTTGTTTTTGTTGGTTGCTATCAAAATTAGAGGGTTAGTTATAAACGGGTTTGAATGGAGTCTTTTTAAGCCGGGGTCTTTTTTGATAAAGTTTTTCTGATCTCTTGCAGGCTTTTTTTCCAGATGGCTTTCGGTTCCTTTAATGATAGCGGCATATCAATAAGTGCAGGAATTGAACGTTCAGCCGATTTTTTTCTGTTCACAACTCGCCGAAGTGATTTCAAATTTGCTTTATAGTTATAGTGCAGAAACTCTGTTGCTTCTTCATTCAGTTCCACATGGTAAGTGTGCACAAGTGTATCTGCCAATCGTAAGGCAGCTAAGCCCAGACCATTATCTACCTCTCGGGCCATCTGTTTTCCAATTTCTTGTTTTTGAACAGCACTCAGATCGGGCGAGAGATTCCCCATATAGATCGCTTTTGTGGCATTGATATTTCGTTGTATTTCCGGCTTTGAAAGCTGAATATGCGGTTCCAGTGCAACGGCTATCTCAATGGCTAAACGTCTCGCCGGCATGCCTCCTTTATCGTACACCGGTAAAAACAGGTTGGTGCTGTCGCCTTTAATATCTTCTTTTTCGAAATACCAGATAAGGTGTTTACACACCTCAAGACGTGCCTGATCATCCAGTGAAATTATGCTCTCCTTAATTCGAATTCCCCGTTTTCCGGAACCCACTTTTACCGATCCCGGGGTGCCACCGGAATCCAGAATAATCTTCTCCCATTTTTCCCTGGCTTTGATCAGTTCATTGCGCCGCTTGGCCGACTCTTTGTACCCTTCATAAGCCATTTCATAAAGCTCAATGCAATTCTTTAAAACTCTTGATAACTTTTGCAGTTCTTTTGGATCGATATGGGTTTCTCTTAACATCGCTCGTGACTGCACAGCCAATCGATCCATTACTTTTGCCACTTTTTTGACCAGTTCATTCATTTCGAGTCCCTCCGGCAGCTCCTCCGCTGTGGAAAACCCTGATTCCGTAAGATAAGCGGCTAAAGCCCGTATACGGTTTCCGCCTCTTGCCTTGGCCACACGATATCGGCTTCTTTTTTTCTCCATTTCATCCAGAACAGAGGCATATTTCCAGTTACCCGGATAGCTGAATATGAGAGTAGGGATCTCTCTGCCATTTATCAGTTCAAACGCGAGAATCATCATCTCCTCTACATCGCGAAATGTCATCAGGTAGGGATTGTTATTCTCAATGGCAGCCATCACCCGCTGAAGAAAATGGGGCTCTCGAGGCACACCATATTTTAACCTGGCTAATGAACTTCCTGTGAACCACAATTTTAACTCTTTAGCTGCTTTTGGAGAGCTTTTTGCCAGCTCATTTGCAATCTCATCTATTTGGGATTGATGAGCAAAGTAGAGCTCCCGAACTTTGGTTTGCAGGCCAATTCTTCTGTAGGTGAAGATTTGCCCCATAATCTCACCAATCTCTCTGTTTCCGGTAAGATCGGTGAAAGCGATGGTTACGCCGTAGGGAGTAAGATCAACCCGCCGAAGAAGCTGAAGTGCGGCTTCCCGCTGGCGGGTTTCATCCTCATAACCTTGTACAACATAATCGCGAGCAACCAGAATCAGATCACTCAAGGTATCTGTAACGGTGAGAATATCGCGCTCTGTTTGCTCTTTAAGGTGCCCGCGGGTTCCATCATACACCACCTTGGCAATAAGGCCAATAATTCCTGAAAAGACGGTAAAACTCACAAAATAGATAAGCAATTCGATGGATGGCATTGTGCCGTACCCGATGTAGTAGCCGCCAATCAGGCCAATCGTTGTTACGGGGCCGGCTGTCCAAAAAATCTGCATCAAAGCGTGCGACCATCGCACCTTATTAACACTCTGTTTCAGCCTTCTGGATTGCTCATTGCTCTCTCTGTCGATTGTAATCCGTTTGGTATTTGATTTAGACAAGACCTTGTGGTTTATGATGTTTAACGTACCATATAATTGAATATACGGGTATAATAACAGCCGTTCATATTCGGTTAAAATTTCCCGGAATTAATTTGAGATTCGTCGTTTTGATCATAAGTGCCATCAATTTTAGAACTGTAATGAGTGTTATTAGGGTGAGCTTGGTTACATTTTTTGCTATCTTTGAAAGCTTCGAACCAAATCAGATTTCACCAATATCACGAAAGAAATATGTCCCTCAAATCATCCGATCAGATCAGGAATGAATTCCTCGAATTTTTTAAAGAAAAAGAGCATCTGATTGTAGATAGTGCACCTGTTGTGCCTAAAGACGATCCCACACTTCTGTTTACCAATGCCGGTATGAATCAGTTTAAACCTGTATTTCTTGGAGAGCAGGAAGGACTGAAAGAGGATGGCAAGATTTGGAATCGTGCCGCGGATACACAAAAATGTATCCGGGTGAGCGGCAAGCACAACGATCTTGAGGAGGTGGGGCATGATACCTATCATCATACTCTTTTTGAGATGCTGGGAAACTGGTCATTTGGCGACTACTTCAAAGAGGAAGCAATTGAATGGGCCTGGGAACTGCTGGTAGACCGATGGGGACTGGATCCGGAGCGGCTTTACGCCACGGTTTTTGAAGGAAATGAAGATGAAGGGCTGCCTGTGGATCAGGAGTCGATCGATCTGTGGAAGAAAAAGACATCGATTCCTCATGATCATATTCTCACATTCGGAAAGAAAGATAATTTCTGGGAGATGGGCGAAACCGGTCCATGCGGGCCCTGCTCAGAGGTGCATATTGACCTTAGATCAGACGAGGAGAGGGCAAAACAGCCAGGCGCCGAGCTTGTGAATATGGATGATCCGCGAGTGATGGAAATCTGGAACTTGGTTTTTATTCAGTTCAACAGGCAGGCCGATGGCAGTCTTGTGAAACTGCCCGCCCAGCATGTGGACACCGGAATGGGATTTGAGCGAATTTGTGCTGTTCTGCAGGGAAAAACATCAAATTACGATACCGATATATTTCAGCCGGTAATTGAGGAGATCTCAAAAATATCATCCCTTACCTATGGTGATGATACCGAAACAGATATTGCTATGCGGGTAATCGCTGATCATATCCGGGCAGTGAGCTTTTCAATAGCTGACGGAGCTTCACCCGGAAATGATGGCCGCGGTTACGTAATCCGCAGAATTTTAAGGCGTGCCGTTCGCTACGGATGGGACAGGCTCAACCTTAAAAAACCATTTATGAACAGATTGGTTGGGGTAATTGCCGATCAGTTTAAGCACATTTTTCCTGAACTGGAGGCTCAGAAAGAGTATGTACAGAATGTGATACTTGCCGAAGAGAAAAGCTTTTTGAAAACACTCGGGCAGGGGATTGAACTCTTCAGCAATTTCATTGAAGGCTCTGATAAAATCTCCGGAGCCGATGCCTTCAAACTACACGATACGTATGGTTTTCCGATCGATCTGACTCAGCTCATGGCCCGTGAAAAAGGGATTGAAGTAGATGAAGAAGGATTTAATGCCCGGATGGCCGAACAGAAAAAGCGCGCAAGGGAAGCCGGTAAATTTGGAGCAAAAGAGTCCGGTGATATCAGCTGGACAGTGCTTTCAGACGGGGATTTTGAGTTTGTAGGGTACGATGAACTATCCGCAGAAGTAAAGGTTATGGCTTATGCAAAATCAGATAAGAGATCGATGATTCTGCTCGACAGATCACCCTTTTATGCAGAATCGGGCGGACAGGTTGCGGATACGGGAGTACTTGAAAAGGATGGTGTGGTAATCCGGATATCGGATGTTCAGAAAACACAAGATGGTTACGTTCATTACACCAGCAAACTACCCGATGATCTTTCCGGCACCTGGAAAGCAAAAGTGGGTGCAGAGCGCAGAAAAGAGATTGAAAAACATCATTCAGCCACACACATAATGCATGCAGCACTGCGGGAAGTGCTCGGAAAGCATGTTGCCCAGAAAGGGTCACTCGTGGCACCGGATCGTCTGCGATTCGATTTTTCACATTTCGAAGCAGTTACTCAGGATGAACTAAACCGTGTAGAAAAACTTGTAAATCAAAAAATCAGGGAAAATATTTCACTGCAGGAGGAGCGCTCAATTCCCATCGAGGAGGCGAAAGAGCGTGGTGCTATGATGCTGTTTGGTGAAAAATATGGTGATTATGTTCGGGTCATCACATTCGATCCCGGTTTTTCGGTTGAACTCTGCGGAGGTACGCACGTAAATGCTACAGGCGAAATTGGATATTTTCGTTTCACGGCAGAAACATCGGTTGCGGCCGGTGTGAGGAGAGTAGAGGCTGTTACTGGTTCGGCAGCCGATGAACTAATTATCCGTGAAAAGGAGAAACTTCACGCGCTTCAAGCCATATTAGGCACACAAAAAGATTTGGTTAAAGGGGTTGAAGAACTCATCGAGCAGAATAAATCACTCGAAAAAGAGCTGAAAAAAGTACAACAGCAGCAGGCATCCGGTCAGCTTGATTCAATACTCAATAACAAAGCAGACATCGCAGGAACTGATTTAATAACAGGTGTTATTGAAGGCGGTGATATGGACACTCTGAAACAGATGGGCTATGATTCACTCCAGAAATCTAAAGAAAACAGTGTGATTGTTTTGGCATCTTCTGATGATGAATCGGGTAAAGTGTACCTGATGGCTGCTGTTACGGATGATTTGATTTCAAAAGGGGTTAAAGCCGGTGCTCTGGTTTCAGAACTGGGGCGTGTTGTGGGCGGAGGCGGAGGCGGACAGCCAAATCTTGCAACAGCAGGCGGGCGATTTGCCGAAAAGATTCCCGATGCAATGAAAAAGGCTGAGGAGTGGTTGAGGAGTCATAATTTGTAAATAGATACCACCCCAAATCTGAATACTTCGGAAATTTTGGGTATATTTCGTGACTGTTTACGAAAATGTCTCCGCAAGAGTGTTCCAATACATTCTCCGCTTAAGAAACTAATCTGAATAAGAAAGAATACCTTTATAAGATATGGCGAAAAAAAAGCAAGAAGCAGTATTCACGCCGATTGGGCTGAATAAAAACAACAATGGTAAAGTTGATAAGTCGGTTGAACTGCCGCCGGCAACCAAGAAAAAGCACAAAGAGCTCGGGTTGTCTGACGATGATGTAATTGAAATGTTTGACCAGATGTTTCTGCAAAGACGTTTTGAAGAGCGAGCCATGCAGATGTATCAAAAAGGGAAATTTGGCGGATTCTTGCATCTCTATATCGGTCAGGAAGCCATTTCAACAGGAACAGTTTTTGCTTTAGATGATGATGACGATATCATAACTGCTTATCGCGATCACGGCTGGGGGCTGGTTCGCGGAATTACCGCTAAAGAGGGGATGGCTGAGCTTTTCGGAAAAGCTGCAGGTTGTTCGAAAGGAAAAGGCGGCTCCATGCACTTCGCAAAAACCGAAAATCATTTTTGGGGTGGCTACGGTATTGTTGGCGGACATATACCTATTGCCGGAGGTCTTGCATTTGCAAATAAATACAATGGTAATGGGCAAATTTCTACATGCTTTTTTGGTGATGGGGCCGTAGATCAGGGTGCTCTGCACGAAACACTGAATATGAGTCAGCTCTGGAAGCTCCCTTGTGTATATGTTGTTGAAAATAATGGCTATTCAATGGGTACGGCAGCAAACAGGCACACGGTTGGCGAAATTCATGAGCGTGCAAAAGGCTATGGCATGAAGAGTGCGCTTTTTAATGGAATGGATGCATTTACCGTTTATGAGAACATGAAGGCAATTGCTGATGATGTTCGGGAAAACAGCATACCATACTTTGTAGAAATCAGGACATATCGCTACAGAGGCCACTCTATGTCTGATCCGCAAAAGTATCGTACCAAAGAGGAGCTGGAGCACTATCATAAAACAGATCCTATTGAGCGCATAAAAAACTACTTACTGGACGAAAAAATCGCGAAGCAGAAAGATCTTGATGCAATCATGGACAGAATTGAAGAGGAAGTACTCGAGGCAGTAAAATTTGCTGATGAGACACCATTCCCCGAACCTGAAGAACTTTATGAAGATATGTTCGCGGGAACACCCTTCATCCACGACTCGAAATAAATAACCTGATTTCAAAACCAAAAAGATTTTAACACATGGCAGTTTTACAATTCAGAGAAGCACTCCGTGATGCAATAGACGAAGAGATGAACCGTGATGAGAATGTTTTCATCATGGGAGAAGAGGTTGCAGAATATAACGGTGCATATAAAGTAACCGAAGGCCTTCTCGATAAATATGGATTTAAGCGCGTTATCGATACACCAATTTCTGAGCTTGGATTTGCAGGCATTGGTGTTGGTGCAGCAATGAAGGGCCTTCGCCCGATCGTTGAATTTATGACCTTCAACTTTGCAGTTCTTGCGGCTGATCAAATCATTAACCACGCTTCAAAAATTCGATATATGCTTGGCGGCCAGGCAAGTGTGCCCATTGTTTTCAGAGGGCCAAACGCCTCAGCCGGCCAGCTTGGAGCTACACACTCAGTTGCGTATGATTCGATGTACGCACATTTTCCCGGCCTATCTGTGATCTACCCATCCGAACCGGATGATGCAAAAGGGTTGCTGAAATCGGCTATACGAAATAATGATACTGTAATCTTTATGGAGTCTGAGCAGATGTACGGACTGAAAGGAGAGGTATCAGAAGAAGAAGATTACATCATACCGATCGGTAAAGCTAAGGTTAAGCGTGAAGGCGATGATGTTACTATTGTTGCTACCGGCAAAATGTATCATATAGCCAAGCAGGCAGCTCAGCAGTTAGAGAAAGATGGCGTTGAGGCAGAAATTATCGACCCGAGAACCATCAAACCGTTTGATCTTGAAACAGTAATCAAATCCATCAAGAAAACACACCGCTGTGTTATTGTTGATGAAGCACATCCGTTTGGCGGACTCGCTTCTGAAGTAGGATTTTTGATTCAGCGAGAAGCATTTGATTATCTGGATGCACCGGTTCTGCGTGTTTGCCTGCCTGATGTTTGTGCTCCGTTTTCTAAACCATTATTTGACCTTTGGTTACCGGATGCAAAACGGATAATCGAGGCTGTAAATGCTGTGATGTACAGGTAGTGAAATGGCAGAAGTGAAAAGCCTGAAAGGAAATGACAAAAGTGAATATTTCACCTTTGCCTTTTGCCTGTTCACTTAGTAACGTACACTGATTGATACCAACAAAACTATATCTACACTAAACTTAGAAGAATCTTTATAATATGGCTGTAAAAATTGAGATGCCCAAACTGAGCGACACCATGGAAGAAGGAGTGATCGCAAAATGGAATGTAAAAGAAGGGGACAAGGTAAGTTCAGGCGATGTGATTGCTGAAGTTGAAACAGACAAAGCCACGATGGAAGTGGAAGTGTTTGATGACGGAACTATCCTGAAAATTATGGCACAAGAAGGTGAAGCTATTCCTTTGGGCGGATTGATAGCTATAATTGGCGATGAGGGTGAAGATATTAGTGATATGGTTGATGGTTCCGGTGCGGGTGACAGTGCTGAAAAAGAGACCAAAACTGAATCAAAAGAACCGAAGAAAGAGGAGAAAAAAGAGAGCGGAGACAGCGACGATTTTGACCCGATCTTGGGTGATATTGAGAAATCAGATGAAAAAGAGTCCGACTCTTCAGAGTCTACATCCGACAATGGCAGAATAAAAGCATCTCCTCTTGCGAAAAAGATGGCCGAAGAGAAAGGAATTGAGCTGGGTAGTGTAAAAGGCTCAGGCCCCGATGGCAGAATTGTTAAGCGCGATATTGAAGGTTACAAGCCATCAGAGGAGAAAAAACCATCTGCACCTGTTGCCACGTTTGAATCTGAAGAGTCAGAAGAGGTGAAAATCTCTCAAATGAGAAAAACCATCGCCCGCCGGCTCTCTGAAAGTAAATTCACCAACCCTCACTTCTACGAAACCATTGATATCGATATGGAGGAGGCCATTCGGGCACGAACAAGCCTTAATGAAGTGAGTGATGTAAAAATCAGCTTCAACGATATTGTGGTGAAAGCGTGTGCTGCAGCTCTGCGAAGACATCCTGCGGTTAATTCTTCCTGGCTGGACGATATAATCCGCAAGCACGGTGATGTGAACGTAGCCGTAGCCGTTGCTATTGAAGATGGCCTGATGACACCGGTTATTCGCCATGCCGATAAGAAGAATTTGCGTCAGATTTCAGCTGAGACCAGGGAGCTTGCAGGGCTGGCCAGAGATAAGAAGCTTCAGCCGGAACAGATGGAAGGCAGCACGTTTACCATCAGTAATCTTGGAATGTTCGGAATTGAAGAATTTACTGCAATCATCAACCCTCCGAATGCATGCATCCTTGCGGTAGGTGCCATTCGCGATGTGCCCGTTGTGAAAAATGGGGAAGTTGTTCCCGGTAAACGAATGAAAGTTACCCTTTCAAGCGATCACAGAATTGTGGACGGAGCCAAAGCTGCTGAGTTTCTCAATACACTTCGGCAGATGATTGAGAATCCGCTTGCGATGATGTTATAAGATTTTACAATCCATTCAAGTTGTTAAAAAGCCTGAGCAGAACCTCAGGCTTTTTTTGTTTCTCATAAT
>REDS01000021.1 GCA_007693395.1 Balneolaceae bacterium
CCGATGTTTACGCCCCCGGTTTCGAAGAGAGAATTGATGCTGCCGTTGAGCGATCAACAGAACGTTACCGCGACAATCCATGGCTGATCGGCTACTTTACCGGGAATGAACCGGCCTGGCAGGGCATAGAACTCAGGGTGATTGACCTGATCCTGGAAGAGAGTGATGAACGCCCCATCAAACAGGAGCTTATCCGGTATCTCGACGAAGAAGATACTCCCGAGAGGCGGGTCGATTTTGTTCATCAAACCTTCCGGATTTTTATCGAAACAGTGGATGAAGCCCTGAAGCGGCACAGTCCCGGTCATCTGAATCTTGGTATCCGATTTGGAGGCGGTGCCCAGGAGGAAGTGCTGGAATTGTGCAAAGGAGTGTTTGATGTGTTTAGTTTTAACTCATACAGCCTTGCGCCACCACATGAATTAATGGATATGTTCATGGAAGTGACCGAGATGCCTCTGATGATCGGTGAATATCATTTCGGTACGGTGGACAGGGGGATGTCACAATCGCTGTGGCAGGTGGATACCCAGGAAGAAAGAGGCATAGCCTACCGCCACTATACCGAATCGGCTTACTCGCATCCGGGTTTGATCGGAACCTCCTATTTCCAGTGGCCGGACCAGGATTTGACCGGTCGGGCGTACGACGGTGAGAATTTAAACTGCGGGTTGGTTGATGTTACTGATCGTCCTTATCCGCATTTGGTGGATGCTTTATCAGAAACATCAAAACGGCTCTACCGGGTTCATGCAGGTGAAATTGAACCGTTTGAGCATGTTGTTGAACGGGCTCGTGGGTATGAGCACATTCCGGACCTTTGGAATGAGTGATGGTTTACACATGGAGTAATTGCCACATTTCTGATTGTAAATAATGGATGATTATGGCAAGTGAGAAACATTTACAATGTAGTATTTCAAAATATGGAGTGAACTCTTCGAGATTTCACCAACCAGTGGTGTGTTGATTTTGTATTCCGCCGGTTATTTAACAATAAGGTAACAATATGATAACAGGATTCTTTCATTTGCTAACAGTTTGGTAAAGTAGCGGATTTATTCTTAGGAAAGTAAAATTTCCTAAGAATGTATAATGCTTCAAATCAATTCAGCTGATGCTGTACGTTTACTAAAAGCGGGTAAAGTTGAAGGTTTTAATGTCATCTTCAATTTATATCACAAACAACTTTATGTGCAGGCAAAGAAGTATTTAAAAGATTCTCATTTAGCCGAAGATGCTCTTCAAGATGTTTTTATCAAATTATGGCTCAAAAGAGATACCCTTGATAATGAAAAATCTGTTCAATCCTATCTTGCTGTTTGTCTGAAAAATCATATTCTGAACATGATCAGAAATCAAAAAAGAAGGATTCTTGGGGCTTATGAATTAAAGGAGGAGTACCATCCTCTAACAAATTGCACAGAAGATGACATGCAATTAAAAGAGTATCGAAAAATATTAAATAACGGTATTGAAGCTATGCCTGAAAAAAGGAGAGAGATTTTCAGGCTTAAATTTAAGTATGGGCTTTCCAATGAACAGATAGCAAAAAAGCTCAAGATTTCGAATAATACTGTGAAAGCTCACTTTTTCCAGGGAAATAAACAGATGAAAAGTTATCTGAAGAGAGAAGCTGAACTTGGATTCAATCTGTAGAACTTTTTACTACTTCCTCTGATATTTTATCTATTCAACAGGCAGCATTAGCACATCTCAAATAATTTAGAAAAAATTCAGATCAGACTAACCCAGCCCTGAATATTTGGTGTATTACCTGTAGAAACGCTAATACACCGCATGAAAGACTTCAATAAAAAACTGGCTGAAAAATTTTTCAATGACAAATGCTCACCTGAAGAGGCAGAAATTGTACTTGAATGGCTGAAAACTATTGAAGGACAAGACTATTTACAGAAAGAAATAGAAAAAGAGCTCGAAACGGATGTTACGAATCAAACGAAAGAATCAGTTGATATTACTGACGTGGACTCGAAAATACTGTATAAATCAATCATAAATAAAGTTCGCAGATTGAGTTTTCCATCCATGAAACGGACGCTATTTTTACGGCCACTTATTCAAATAGCTGCAGCTGTATCGGTATTTGCTCTAACTGCACTGTTTCTGATCATTAGCCCATCAGAGGATGAAACACTTAGTGTTAATGAACCTGTAATTTTTACTACCGGTGAGGATGAGCAAAAAAATATCACATTAGCCGATGGCACAAAAATCAGGCTAAATAGTCTGTCAAAATTGACAATCTCCTCAGGATATAATTCTTCAGAAAGAAAAGTTCAGCTTGAAGGAGAAGCGTTTTTTGAAGTAAAAAGAGAAGAAAACACTTCCTTTACAATTTTTACTGAACTTGCTCAGGTTGAAGTTTTGGGTACTTCTTTTAATGTGAAATCACTACCCGGAGACAGAAGAGTTGAAGTTGCAGTAACAGATGGCAGGGTATTATTTAAAGGGAATAATGACACTCTAAATCGATCAGTTACTCTTATTGAAGGGGCATTTGGATTCTGGGATGAAGAATATAGTGAATTAGAAGTTGACCATATCGGGATTGAAAATTATCTGGCCTGGATGAGTGGCCGTCTCATTTTTGATAATCTTTCACTTGTCAACGTCTGTACACAACTCCAGCGGATCTACGGAGCAGAATGCCATTTCTCAACCGGTAGAATTAAAGATCTGTCACTTAACGCAGAAATTCCAAATACAAGCTTAGAAAACACAATATCCGCAATTGCTCTTTCCCTGAATCTTGAAGTCACACTACGGGATGGTAATCTCTACTGGAGCAAAGAGAACTGATAGAAATAAATTAGATGAACTTTCCAAACATCAACTCAATAATCGATTAATACCATTAGAATGCTCAAACGAAACATTAACAAACAATCCTCAGGGCGATATACAGTTCAAGGTATATCTTTACTGATACTCATAGTTGTGCTGAACACTTTCGTGGCTGTTTCTGCAATAGCAAAGCAGGATGTAAGTATGCTTAGCACAAACTTTTTCAATAGTTATGAACAGGATAAAGAGTATATACATGTTCAAAAACTGGAAACAGGCAGCTATGTAGTATCTCTTAATGTTAAGAACATGAAGCTATCTGAAGCTCTGACAAAGCTTACGGATAAAATTAATGTTGGCCTCTCATACTCCTCAGATTTAAAACTTGAAGAAACCGTGTCCATAGCCACGGAGACTATTGAGTTTTTCGATCTGTTAAACTACCTGCTCAAAGATAAAGGTTTGGATTATACAGTATCTGAAAGTGATAACGTACTGGTAATCAGAGAGAAGATTAGCACAAACAGTAATGAACTTAATGAAGTGATAAGGGGCAGGGTTGTCGATTCACAAACCGGCGAGCCTCTTCCGGGTGTGAATATTGTAATTCAAGGTACAAGTATTGGTACAAGTACCGACCGGGAAGGCTTTTATGAACTAACCATTACCGGTGATAATCCTACACTACTCATCAGTTATATTGGGTATGAAAACCAATCTATACTGGTTTCTGGCAGAACTGAAATCAACATTGATTTAACACTTTCTGTTATAACTTCCGATGATGTAGTAGTTGTTGGATATGGAGTAATGCAAAGAAGTGATGTTACCGGTTCTGTTCACTCCGTTACCAGAAGAGAAATAACGGAAATAGGAGCTTATTCAATGGAGAGTGTGCTTCAGGGCCGAATTCCGGGTGCAAATATCTCAGCCAGAGGCTTCAGGCCGGGAGAGGGATCCACTATCAGGATACGTGGTACGCGATCACTCACAGCCAGTAATAATCCATTAATTGTAATGGATGGCATCCCAATTGAAGGGGGGCTGATGGAACTCAATCCTAATGATGTGGAGTCAATAGAGGTGCTTAAAGATGCGTCTTCTACAGCAATCTATGGATCAAGAGGTGCCAATGGAGTAATTCTGATTACCACCCGACAGGGATTCGACGGTTTCAGAGTTGAGTATCAGGGGCATGCCGGTCCGCAATGGATTAATAACAGGCTTGATTTGATGAACGCTGAACAATATGCACAGTTTGCAAGAGATGCATATATCGCACGAGATGGTTTTGCTCCTGCTGATGAAGCAATATTTGATGCCTGGGCTCTTGAATCATTACGGCTCGGTAGATCTGTAGACTGGCAAGATTTGATTTTCGGGCGGGGATATCAGCAAATGCATCAAATAAGCTTACTCGGTGGCTCAAGCAGTACCCGCTACAACATCTCCGGTACGTTTGATGAACACCTTTCTCCAGTCCAAAATAACGACTTCAGAAGAATTACCGGAAGGTTTAACCTTGATCATACAATTTCGAGCAGAATTCGATTCGGTATTTCATCACACATAAGTAACAGTTTGCAGTATGAATCAGTGAGTTTCGCAAATGTACTTCGCAATTCACCGATGACAAACCCTTACGATGCTGATGGTAATATTAGAATGTATGATGATGTTGGAGACAGAAACCCTCTTTTTGACATGCAAAGAGAAAATAATCTCAATGAAGGAGAGACTACCCGATTAATATCATCAGCATATGCGGAAATTCAGCTTATTCCGGAAAAACTTGAATACAGGGGCATGTTTTCACCTGATTTCAGATTTAGAAATGATGGCCGGTACAGAATGGATGTGCCATTTTCAACCGCAAGGGCATGGGAGAGAAGAAGCACAAGTTTAGTGTACGAAAACAGATTGCGATACACAGAGACCTTTTTAGGTGTTCACCGATTGGACTTAACAGCAGTGAACAGCTACCAGACGTTTGACCAACGTGCAACTCGAATTGATGTGTCCGGGTTGCCTTATGAATATCAGCTTTTTCATAATGTTGGGAGTGCCGACAGGGTAGACCTTGTCAGTTCTTCACTGAGTGAGTGGAAGCTCGAGTCGTACATGCTTCGGGCTAACTATTCTTATGATAACCGGTATGTCCTTACATTAACTGGGAGAATCGATGGCTCATCAAGGCTGTCGGAAGGGAATAAGTATGGATTTTTCCCCTCCGGTGCTATAGCATGGAACATTACCAATGAGCGTTTTATGCAAGACAATGACTTTTTTAGCGAGCTAAAATTACGTTTAAGTGTTGGTGAAGTTGGTAATACGGCAATATCTCCATTTCAAACATTGGGGCAGCTTCAGCTTGTGAATAATGGATATGCTTTCAACGATGTTGCAAGAACCTATTTTGAGCACGGGGATATACCTAACCCGGATCTTAAATGGGAGCGCAGCAGAACGTATAACCTTGGTCTGGACTGGGGCATAAAAGACGATCGATTCCGTGGTACAATAGAGGTTTACCAAACAGATACGTTTGATTTGTTAATGAACCGTCAGCTTCCTTTCACATCCGGCTATACAAGCACACTTGAAAACATCGGGGAGACCCAAAACCGAGGTATAGATTTTACCCTGAGTACAACCAATGTACATACCCGCAGTTTCATGTGGCAAACAGATTTTAACGTAGGCTATAACAGAAACAAAATTGTGAGTTTGTATGGTGGATTTGAAGATGATCCAGGAAGTGGTTGGTTTATTGGAAAACCAATCAGTGTAATTTGGTATTGGGATTGGGATGGAATCTGGCAGCTGGGAGAAGAAGAACAAGCGGCGATATATGGTGCAGCCCCGGGTGATGTTCGATTTGTTGATCAAAATAACGATGGTGTAATTGATGATGAGGACAGAATAATTCGAGGAGATCCATTTCCAAATTGGGTTGGTGGTTTAACGAACCGGTTAACGTTCAAAAACTTTGATATGTCAGCTTTCGTGTACGCTTCATTAGGCTCAACACATTATTCGCCAACACACTCCAGCAGCTTCAACGATTTACTTTCATTGCAGTTTGTTGCAGCTCAGACAAATCAGATGAATGTGAACTATTGGATGCCAGATAATCCATCCAATGAGTACGAGAAACCACGGTTTACATCCCAGTCAAGAACAAATATACAGGCTTATTGGGATAGTTCATTTATCAGGGTTAGAAACATACAGTTGGGTTATTCTCTTCCTGCTCAGCTGACTTCAAAACTCGGAATGACTAGTGCAAGAATATATACCATGATAGAGAACCCGTTTACATTCACAAAATTTCCGGGGTATGATCCCGAAGGTGCAAGAGGGTACGACCATCCAAACTACATTACTGTTTATGGTGGTGTTCAACTCTCTTTTTAATGGCCATTTGTAACCTTAAAACTTCAAGACATTTAATCAATTTAATATGGAATCAATAAAAAAGTTAAAACTTGTCATCACAGCTTTTCTTCTTGCATCTGTGATGAATGCCTGCGATCTGAATGAGACCATGAAAACAGGTGTAACCGCTTCAGACTTTTATTCTACGAGTATTGGATTTGAAGATCTTACAATTGCAATGTATGAACCTTTTCGATATTACTATGGAGATGAACGATCAGGTTTTATGATGACCTCCAAAGGGACAGATATCTACCAATATGGTGGTGGTGCACGTCCTTTCTGGGCTGATTATTTTGGTATTACGCCAACGGTTCAGTCGATGAATGCGAGAGGGCCATTCAATATTTGGCAAGAATTCTACAGAGGTATAAATCTTGCGAATTCGGTAATTGACCGCGCTGAAAGTGTGCAGGGTTTAAATGAGAATCAAAAAAACATATGGGTAGCAGAAGCACACTTTTTGAGAGCTCATTATTATCACATTCTCGTTCAAACCTGGGGGAACATCCACTTAACATTAGAAGAAACTCAGGGTGTTGAAACCGAGGTAAACTATGCACGAGCAGAAGAAGTTTGGCCGCATGTTATCAGTGATCTTGAGTTTGCCGCTGCAAATTTACCACCCGTACAAAGTGAAACAGGGCGTGCAACTTCTGGCGCAGCTAAGCATTTGTTGGCGAGAGTACACTTAATTACAGAAAACTGGCAGGGAGCGGCAAATCTCGCCGAGCAGGTAATTAATGATTATGAATATCGTCTCGAAGAAAGTGTTCTTGATCTTTGGAACCCATGTCAATATCGTCAGGGAAGGGTATCACCTGAAACTATCTTTGCTTATACAAAAAATCAGGATTCAAGGGTTGGTCGTACCATTCATAAATCCAGAGAATTTTCGGCAAGAACAAGAGGGCAGGCTGGTATAAGAGCAAGCTTTTCAATTGGAACTGAAGTTGGGCGGCACAGGCCAACACCTTTTCTTGTTACAGAAGTTTTTGGGAATACAAGAGAACATCCTGTAAACCAATGGAATGATGAGCGCTGGAAACTCTTCAAAGATGTATGGTATTTTAATGATGAAAGAGCACTTCCTCCGGGAGTAGCCATGGGTGATACAGCAATTTACTTTCCCGTAACCCCTGAATTTCAGGAAATGACAGTTGAAGAAAGAGATGCAGCAGCAGCAGCCATCAATCCGGGAGCCAGGATACTGAGAATTCAGGATTATACTGATGAACTTTTCGTAAGCCTTGCATACAAATTCCGCTTATGCGATCCGAATGGTGCCACTATTCCTCATAATGGCCTCCCAATTCAGCCTGAAGTAGGTGCAACCAACCCCGATTGGTTTGGAAGAACCGTAAATATTTTCAGATTGGCTGAAACATATTTGATTGCAGCTGAAGCAATGTGGAGACTTGGCAGGGATGTAGAAGCGGCAGATTATTTTAATGTAGTTCGCGCCAGGGCTCAGGCTCCCGGTGAAGTAATTCCATTAGTTCAACCGGGCGAAATTGACGTGGATGTAATACTTGATGAAAGAGCCAGAGAATTGATTGGTGAATATCTGCGGTGGTTCGATCTGAAACGTATGGGAGAAGAGGTATTCTTAAGAAGAATCAGAGATAACAATGCACCGGCCGCACCTCATGTTCAGGCTTATCATATGCTGCGCCCAATCCCTCAGCAGCAGATAGACAGAACAACAAATGAGTTTCCTCAAAACCCGGGATACTAAAATCATTTATCAATCACCTTCTCAATGTAGCTCATGCAGGATTGAGGGGGTGATTTACAAAATTCATTAATATGGCGAACAGAAAACAGTTTTTGTCTCTTATTGGAGGTGGTGCAGCATCATTTTCAATTGCAAGTTTAATAAGGAATGGTTCAGAGATTACAAATGAAGTATATAATGTAAATACGTTTGGTGCTGTTGGGGATGGTAAAACGCCATCAGCAAATGCTTTTCAGGAAGCTATAGATAAAGCAGAATCAGACGGCGGAGGAGTTGTATTAATTCCACCGGGTAAATATATCCTCGAAAAAACTCCGCTCATTGGGTCAAATGTTCATCTAAAAGGGAGTGGCCCGGGGACAGTTTTAACAGGAGAACGGACCGGAAATTATCAGGGAGCAGCTTTGATAAGCAACAAAGGCCAGCAGGCAAGCGGATATGATGGTGCAAGTGGCTGGAGTATTAGCAATTTGGCAATTGATAGTCCCAAAACGAATGGTATTGTAGTTACTCATGCCAGTAATGTGTATATCTCTCACATCTATGGAATCGAAGCATTTCACCATTTCATTGATACTGCAGGATTAAACATACTTTGTGAAAACCTTTTTTTAACAGGGCATAGTGGTACCAGTACCTTTCAAATTGATTCTTTGGGCAATGCACAGTCTATCTGGGATGGACAACAAGCCGTTTCTCCAAATCTCGATGGAACACAAACAAAAAATTTAATCCTTAGAAGTTCAATCATTACGGCTACTGCGGGCACGGAAGGAAATCGGCCAAGACACGACACAAGTATTCATTTTCACGGAGAAGTTTCTGAAGGGATTATTCTAAGTGATCTTATTCTGGGTGGTGCTGAGAATGGTATTTATATGGATGATGGTTTGAGTTATAGTAATATGCAGATAAGTAATATTACATCATACAATCACGGAAGGGCTATATGGTTCGAAGAAAGCCCAATTCGACAGGAACAGATTTCCATACGCGGGCTCATCCATCAGCCGGAGATAAATGCCGATAAAGCGGGTGAGTATTGTTCAATAACCATATATGCAACTGACGGGTTATCACTGTGCGGCTTACAGCTAAAATCACCTGAAGATTTACCCTGCAAAAATGCAATTGAACTTTATTCCTGTAGTAAAGCAGAACTAAGCGGAATCAAAGCGAAAGGTTTTGGAGGTACAGCTATTCTAATTTCAGATGATTTAAACCGCTCTGATAAGAAAAGTAATTACATACAGATACATGGAAGCATATTTGAGGGATTTGAATACGGATTGTCTAAAACCTCAAGCCATGAAGACGATGAGTTCATTGAATGGGGTAATTTATTCATTGATGTGAAAAATCAACATAAAGGTACCTTTAAAACATTAACAACCAGGTAAAATGATTTTATGAATTTAGACTGTAAGAGGAGAAGATATGAGCCTTAATACATGGATTACTATTGCTCTGTTTGCCACAATTATATTGGCAATATTTGAGATCAAAAAATCAGATCAAGAAGTTCTGATTATTGCCCATCGCGGAGCAATGTCTGATAAACCTGAAAACACAATGGAAGCATTCAAACATGCTGTTGAATTGGGTGCAGATATTGTAGAGATCGACTTGAGAACAAGTTCGGATGGTCACTTATTTATACTTCATGATGATTCTCTCAGCCGTACATCAGATGGAGAAGGTATCGCTACATCGTTCACACTTGCTGAATTGCAAGCTCTTGATGCGGGATCCTGGTTTGATGAAAGATATAGAGGGTTAATAATCCCTTCTTTTAAAGAAGTGCTGCAGTGGGCAAAATCAGAAGAGGTGGTACTGCTCCTGGACCTTAAAGAGGGAGGCCGGGAATTTGCTGAAAATGTTGCTAATCAGGTAAAACAATATGGATCTGAAGAAAATATGGTGGTGGGCGTGCGTTCGATTGAACAAGCCGGTGAGTTTCAGGAACTCCTCCCAAATTCCCGTCAACTCGCTTTTATGAGAAACCCCGATCAGATTGAAGAATATGCTGAAACCAATGTGGATGTAATTCGATTATGGCTCAGATGGCTTGATGAAGATCCGGGCTTAGCGGATCGAGTACATCAAACCGGGAAAAAATTGATGATAAATGGAACAGTTGGAGGTTTAGAAGAAACGCAAAGAATCAAAAGCTATGCACCTCACTGGATATTGATTGATGATGTAAGCCAGCTTCAACAATCATTGCTACACCTATCATCATCAAATTAAAATAACCTCAACTAATTAATCTTCCGCTAATTGAAAGATCTGACCGTGCTGAAATCATCAAAAAACATATATTCTGAAACTCTGCCTGCTTTTGCTATATCATTAATACTCCTCATTATTTCTGCAGGATGTTCGGATCAACAAGACTCTTCTCTAGCCGAATATGGGCCATCATCTGAGGCACGACATCTTGTAATTATAGTTGATGGCCTTCGTCCGGACTATGTGACTCCTGAAATTATGCCTCATGTATATGCAATGGGGCAAAAAGGTGTTATTGGCACGAACTCCTATTCCGTTTTCCCGTCATTCACCCGTCCAAACCGAACAGCGATTCCAACGGGTGTATATCCCCATAAGCATGGAATTGTTAACAACAGTATGTTACACCCTGACCTTGAGGAACCGGTTCATACAGGGAACTATCAAGATATGCATGCCTATGCTGAGGTGTCTGGAACCCCGATTATTACATCGGTCACAATTGGTGAGGTTTTGGATGCGAATGGAATGAACATTTTGACTCTGGGGCATGGTTCATGGCTGCAGAATTATAAAAATCTGGGCAAAGGCTGGATGATGGCAGGAAATTTTTCACAGCCTGAAGATATTGTTGCAGAGATAATAGCGGCCGTTGGAGAAGCCCCTGCAGGCGGTAGAACTTCAGAGCGAACAGCTTGGGAGATTGACCTTTATCTTTATGACTCATTGGGGGATAATCCTGCTGAAGTAGTTTTGTTGTGGCTTGGTGAGCCGGATGCCGCCGGCCATGAATTTGGGGTAGGGGCACCTGAAACACTTGAAGCTGTTGCCAGTGTAGACAGGCAGATTGGCCGTATATTACAAGTCCATGAAGAGCATGGTTTGAGCGAAGAGGTGAATATTTACATCACCAGTGATCACGGGTTTACACAAAGTACGGGTAATTTTAGTGTGGCAGAATTTGTAAGGAATGCAGGCCTGGAAGGGCAGGTTGAGTTTGTAAGAAACATGGGTTATGTACCCGATTCGAACCCGGAGCAGATGAAGAGAATGGTAGAAGCTCTGCATCGGAGTGATGAGGTTGGAGCGGTGTATACCAGGCCTGCGAATCCCGGCGACGAGGAGGGAATGATTCCCGGAACGCTTTCTACAGACCTGATTATGTGGACACACGATCGGGGTTCGGATATTATCATTTCTCCAAGCTGGAGTGATGATAAAAATGAACACGGCTGGAAAGGGGTAACTTCAAGAAGCGGGCTGGCCAGTCACGGCTCAGACAGCCCTTTTGATATGAACATCGCATTTGTGGCAGCCGGGCCTGATATTAAACAAGGTGTTGTAAATGATGTGCCCACAGGCAACGTGGACTTTGCACCTACGGTACTTCATTTACTTGGAATTAATCCACCCGATCATATGGATGGACGAATTATGACTGAAATTTTAAAAACAGGTCCGCAACCCGATGAGATAGAAGTTGAACGGCTCACCCATCCGGTATCTGTTACTTATTCTGATGGGTTTACTTATCAAACGGAGTTAACCCGTTTTCGTGTAGATTCAACGTACTACATTAGGAAAGCAGTTACGGAGAGAAAGCAACCATAATCAAAATTTGTTGGGTGAAAAATAAAAATTATAAATCCCGCCCTGATAAATTATATATTGAAACCAATATTCAGTAAAAAGAAAGAATTTATAAGGTAGAATTTTCATACTGCATAGTTATAAAATTGATCCGGTAATGCTCTCTTAATTTTGAAAGCTTACATTCTTGTTCCAAAATCATAAAATCTTCATTTAAATATTTTCAACATGAGTAACCCAACCCGACGCGATTTTCTCAAAACCGGAGCACTTTCAACATTTTTACTTGGAT
>REDS01000108.1 GCA_007693395.1 Balneolaceae bacterium
CGGCAGCACCCAGCAGTTGCAGCGTTCCGGTTGCTACGCGATGCAGCTTTGACAATCCAAATCGTATAAACTCAAAGTTCATGTGAGGCGACAGAAAGCACTGTAGCCCATAGATCACAAAGAACAGAGCATTTAAAGAGATGATGAATGTTGTTAGATCAATCAAATTGATATCCGGTAAAGGCTGACTGAATGATCAGAAAAAGAATAAATGATGAACACTAAATTCCGAAGTATTTTTTTGCAAAGTGAAAGCTCGTCAATATGGCTTGGATTTCTGCTAACATCGCCTTTAGCATAAATCATTCCTACCCAACTTCGTCATTTATCATTGGCAAAAAAGCATTAGCAAAATCAAAACCCCTTTCGTGCTTCTTCGCGCCCTCGTGGTTTTTCATGATGGGGCTTGATGTAGGTTCACAGCCATCACCCCACATGCACCGTGCCTGACGCCACTCTATTACTTTGCCTCTTCATCATCATAGCTGAGCCCATACCCAAAGCGGAAGAGCGGATTCTCCAGATCGAAGGGAACATCCTCCCGCTGGTTCAGCACCGATTCCCAGCTGGATGGCAAATCGAACGGCAGCTTACCCTCCGGATTGAACTTCCCAAAAAGGATATCAAAAACAGCCTCATCCGTAGCACCAAAATTCACCAGAACCGCACCCGCTTTTTCCGCGATCTCGGTAAGGATAGCGGGTCGGTCGAGATAGGTAGTGAACACAGCCGGTTTTTTCTCAAGCAGGGTAAGAATTTGCTGTAACTCTTTATCCGTGTAGTAGAGCCGCCCTTCCCGGAATAGCTGAATCCCCATCAGCCGGCCATATTTGGGATCAAACGGAGCGCTCATATTCAGAATAATCACATCAGCCGCATCGGGATCATCCACCACCTCACCATATTTTTCAGCTACGGCACGCTCGTGCCCCTGCACGTAGAGTTTCAGCCTGCCACTCTCAAGCGGCAGCATTGGTTTGCCATCCATACTCTTATTGGTTAGAAGAACCTGTGAGCGCAGCTGAGATTCATACCCCAGCTGAACCGCATCTTCCGTGGCGAGAAGTTCATCAACCCGATCTTCATTCACATAGGGGTTATCGAACAGGCCGAGGCGGAATTTCAGATCAAGCAGCCGCCTCACAGATTCATCAATGCGGGATTCAGGAATTCGCCCCTCGTTAACCAGCTGTACAATCTGTTCCGGTTTTGATTCACCCCCAAACTGATCAACCCCCGCCTCAATCGCTTTGAGTGTCCGTTCCAGCGGTGAAAGATGTTCAACCCCAAATGCCCTTGGCTGCATAAAGTTAAAGCCGAACAGTTTACTTGGATTGATCAGATTCCAGTCGGTGCAAATAATGCCGTCGTAACCCATGTTATCCCTCAGCAGATCGGTAAGAATCTCTTTGTTGAACCCGAATGCCACATCTTCGCCGGTTTGTCCAACAGGTACGCCGTAGTAGGGCATCATCTGGGTGGTACCCGCCTCAATAGCGGCAGCAAAAGGAAGCAGGTGGTGTTCGAAATTGTTGCCGGGGTAAGCCTGGTCTTTGCCATGTGGAAAGTGGGCATCCCATCCATCTTTCTGTGGCCCACCTCCGGGAAAGTGTTTGGTCATGGCAGAAACGGTGGCTGCCGAGAGGGAATCGCCCTGCAATCCGCGAATGTATGCTGCACCAAGCTCTGCAGTTAGCTGCGCATCCTCACCAAATGTGCCGCTGATGCGCCCCCAGCGCGGTTCCGTGGCAAGATCAACCATGGGATGCAGCGCAGTATGTATGCCGATAGCGCGATACTCTTTCGCGGCAACCTCGCCAAACCGGCGGGCCAGTGCCGTATCACCGATGGCAGCCAGGCCAATCGGTTCTGCCCAGTGCGAAAATGCCGGGGTGTAGACACCGATGGCAGCACCCTGCCACATGGAGGTGTGGCGGGGATCGGAGCTGATGGTAACCGGTATGCCAAGACGCGAGCGCTCTGCCAGCTTCTGGATACGGTTCAGCCATACTGCTGCAAGTTTGCCTTCGGGAATCTGGTAGAGGTTGAAAAAGCGCATCTCTTTGTTGAAAAGGGCATCCTCAACGGAGAGCAGATTCATCGGTTTAATGGGTCTTGCAATCTCGCCATCTTCTCCCGGGAAGATAAAATTGTGATGCATCAGTCCTGCTTTCTCTTCGAGTGTCATTCGGCTAAGCAGATCCTCAACCCGCTCCTCAACCGGGAGGCGGTGATCCTCATACGGATCGAGAACGCCGTTTTTGTTCAGATCCCGAAATGCGATGCCATCCACATAGATGGTGCCTGCTTCCGGCCCCATTTTTGACTGAGCCGACCAAACCGGAATGGCCCTGCTGAGGTAGAACCAGAGAAACAGTACAAGAATAAGTGCAACGACAGAGAGTAAGATGATAAGCATGATGTTGAGAGCCCTTTTCATGATTGACGCAGGTTAGTTTATCCTGATAATTAACCAAAACTGGGTTTTAAACCAACATTTTTTGGTGTTTGCGAATCTGTAAAATATTCTGCCACCAAATGAGCCCGCCGTCCCCAAAAAAGTGCATCAATAGAGAGAATCAACAAAAACGTTAAAAATAACTCTTATGAAGATGCAAAAACGAAGAACAAATTTGAGCAATCTCCGAGGCACAGCATTGATCGCTGCATTACTCTCTTTCTTTAGCGGTTGCGGAGTAACCGATTCCGACAATCCTGATACATTTGTGGTTCCCTTTGAAATTCGGGTTGGCTGGCAAAGCATGGGAGACGGTTATTACACGGTAACGGGCGGAGTAGTTGCTGCAACCTGGGACAGACAAGAAGGCGTGGAATCCTACTCATTTGTAGTTATTGACTCAAACGGATCCAAAGGGGATCCTTTTACAAGAACCCACCGGCAGCTTTCGGTTGTGGAAAACAGGGTTTCTATGGTGTTAATCGTTCAGGATCCAACCCTTTATATGTGGGTAAATCAGCAGACAAAAGATGCACTTATAGAAAAGTATAATCGGGAATATGCCGAGTATTTGAACAGGTGGAATAAGCTGGAAGTTACTGTGATCAGGTAGGCGGGAAGCGATTAACAGATGGCTGTTTAATTTATGGGAAACCGACGAACGTTTAACCGATGAACCGATGAACCGATGAACCGATGAACCGATGAACTGAAGAACCGATGAACTGAAGAACCGATGAACTGAAAAAGTGTGATCGGGGCGGGGCGGCTGTTTGATATCGGCATCACTTACTCGGTTTTACATTACTCGGTTCATCATTCTGCGGTTTTCTCGCTCGGTTCATCATTCATCAGGTTCTTCGCCGAATTCGGCAAAATAGCGCATCTATTCAAGAACGGCGATGGCTTCTTCAACGAAGTCGCCAATGTTGGTCATGTTAGCGGAGTATTGCTCTGCCAGTTCCTGCCCGATGGTGAGCAGTGAGTTCTTTTTCATACCTGTTAAAATAGGGAAAAGCGGGGAATGGAGAAACGGGGATTGGAGGTGCTTTTCTTAACCGCATAAAATTGATATGCTCAATTTTTCTCTATCTATTCCAGGTCGATTCTGGTTTCCCAGCCGTCGAAGATAATTCTGTATTCATTTGCCAGCATGTCAAATTCATTCCATAGCTGTTCATAATTGTCGAACCCGGTTGAAATGTCCATTAAAGCGATGAGCAGAAAATCTTCCGTGGCAGACGACCCGCAATGTTCAATGGAATAGCCATATTTCTGCAGCTCATTTGCAGCGGTTTTTAAATTCTGTTCATCATCCGAATAGAACCAAAATGTTGTAGGATATTTAGTTTGTGTATCCGTATCGAACGTTTCAAGAGTTTTATAAAACTCTGGTTTATCTCTTTTTTCTATTAATTTCATATGATCTCTGTTTTGGTTTCTTTATTGTATGAACCGGAAAACAGATTTTCCTTACAGCAATTCTTTAAATTCGATATTCATTTTTGATTCTACGATATTGTTCTGAGCAATCTCCATAAATCAATGAAATGCCCTACCAGGTACTGAAAAATATAAACCAGATCATCGAGCGGGACAGCAAAGACACCACGTACAAGTTTGCTTTGCTTCGGGCTACGATTGAGGTTATTCAACAGAAAACCCCTCACGCTTTAATGAAAGGAGATCGAGTTTCGATTCCTGTTGGATTGTTGGTTTTAAAGTGGATAGAATATTACTACCCGATTATTGAGGCAAGATTACCACAAAAAAGTGGCGATAACCTTGATACAAATACTCTAACATTCAGGTCACAATTTGAAAAAATAACTGACTACTATGAAAACAAGGGTGGTTATGATGTTTTTTATAAGGACTTCATTAAATGCAATTACCCTGATGAGCTGAATGAGAACATTTATGCACTATCCAAATCAATTCGTGATACAATCACCAAACAGCCAATGAGATATATTGGAAGATCAATTTCCGACAATTATTATTCAATATTCAAGAAGGAAGAGGGAGGTAAAAGTCTTAGAAAACCCGAGAAATTGAATGTTGAATTTATGATAGATCGTTTTGGACGATTTACAATACCGTTAGATTATTTCTCTGTTTTCGAATATTTGGGAAGCTTTATCACAGGAACTCATTCTATTTTAATTAACTGGGCAAAGTTTACTGTAAAAAAAGGTGGTCGATCTTTATTGATAGAAAATGTACTTCCTGTCATACTTCAGTCGCCACTTGATGAAAGAGACACTAGCCTTTCGGCTAAAATTTTTCATCAGTATTTAACTGAAAATGGAAAAATGTTTTGTGTTTGGTCTGGTAGAACAATTCAAGGAGATCGAAATATAGACCACGTACTTCCTTTTTCGATTTGGAGAAATAATGAACTCTGGAATCTGCTACCTACAAAAGGGAAAGTTAATGGTGATAAGAATGATCGCATACCTGGTGTTAAGCTGCTTGACAAAAGCAAAGATCGAATTATTGAATACTGGAAATATATTTATAAGATTGAACCGGAAATCTTTACAAGAGAATTGAGTGTCAGTTTAATTAGTAGAGAGCAATGGGACCAAAAAAACTGGGAAAATATTGCTCATAATGCTTTAAAAGAGAAGAGCCGTTATTTAATTGAAACCCGTGGTTTTGAAGAGTTCAAGTTATAATGAAAGGAAACCCTAATTCACATCTTACAGCGAAAGAAAGGGATAAAGTTTCCTATCCTACTAAGAAGCTCTTCAACATGGGAGTGTTAAAAGGTGATGTGCTGGATTTTGGTTCAGGTTTTGGAAAAGATGCGGAGTTTCTGAATTCAAAGAATATTCGTTGTACAAGTTACGATCCATACCATGCACCTGATTACCCAGATCAAAAATTTGATACAATTCTTTGTCAGTATGTATTGAATGTATTGCTACCTGAAGAGCAGGCAGATGTTTTGATGTCTGTGAGTGAATTACTGAAACCTTCTGGAAAAGCCTATTTTACTGTTCGTCGTGATCTGAAAAGATTTGGCTACCGCAACCATTTCGTACACAAAGTACCAACCTACCAGTGCAATGTGAGACTTCCGTACAAATCCTTTTTCAGGAATGATTTTTGTGAAATTTATGAGTACTGCCATTTCAACCAAGTTGATAATGGAAAAGTAGGAATTTTTGAAAACCCCTCGCCAGATACTACATTAATTTCGGAGTTGGCGACAGTTTATAGTATCTATGACAAATTCCCTGTTACCAAAGGCCATGCTTTGGTGATTCCAAAGAAGAAAACTGAAAATTTTTTCGAGATGAGTCAAAAAGAACAAACAGCACTTTGGCTGATGGCTAATCGAGTGAAGAAAATTTTAACGGAACGATATTCTCCAGACGGGTTTAATATCGGGTTTAACATCAACGAAGCAGCAGGCCAGACCGTTTTTCATACACATCTTCACATTATCCCGAGATATAAAGGAGATGTTGAAAATCCGCGGGGTGGGATAAGAAATGTAATTCCGGGTATGGGGGATTATTAACTATATTTATATATGCGAAATCCGAAATGGCATAGAGACGAAATTATTCTCGCGCTTGATCTTTATTCAAGATTGGAACCAGGTCAAATAAATTCATCGAATCCAGATATTCAAGAATTATCTTCAATTCTTAATCGCTTGCCTATCCATGAAGTACGGCCGGATGAAGCTAAATTCCGTAACCCAAATGGCGTTTCTTTAAAGCTAAGTAATTTTTTGGCCATCGATCCTTCATATCATGGAAAGGGAATGCAGAGTTTCAGCCAGTTAGATAAAAAAGTATTTGAAGAGTTCGAATCAGATACTGAAGAGCTTCATAATATTGCTTCTCGAATTCGTGCAGTAAGCCAAGACCTAAAATTAGCAAACAAGTTATATCTCATAAATGAAGAAGATGATAGGGAATTTGAAGTCAGAGAAGGTTCGGTAATCTACAAGCTTCATAAATTTCGAGAAAGAGATTCTAGAATCATTCAGAAGAAGAAGGAAAAGGAATTTATCAAATTTGGTCGACTCCCTTGTGAGGCTTGTACTTTTGATTTCTATAAAAAGTATGGACAGCTCGGTTATAAATATATTGAGTGTCATCATCGTACACCACTTTCTGAGTTTTCAAGCTCTTCTAAAACCACCCTGAATGATTTAGCGCTCGTTTGTTCCAATTGCCACAGAATGCTACATCGAAAGTTAGATCAGTTGAGTGTAGAAGGTCTTAAAGGTTTACTTGCTGGCTAAATAATAGTTATCAAAAGATGAACACACTAACTCAACAAAACTGCCACTACCTCACCCCAAACAAAACCATTGAAACCATCTCAGTATCAAATGGGGTCAAAGCAAAAACTCTCTTCATCTATAACTATCAAGGGATTTCATTTCGGGTATTTGCATCAAAGCAAACGTTAGCTGCGTTTTGGGAAGGTGAAGCAGAAGAAGACCAGCATTTCGAAACTGAAGAAGAGCTGGATGCATTTCTTGCTCATTATGAGTTGTAATTTTTGAGCTGCAATTTTCTGATTCGATCAGTGCTCACCCTGGTATTACGAAGATCCGCGATCGAATCAGAACTTGAAACAAACCAAAAACCCGGCCGAATGCCCGCAGATCCGTTTTTGTTCGAATCTCCATACGAACAAAAATTTAACCGGTCTCCACATGTCCATTCCAGTATCCATTCTTGCAGCAGGTCTCTTATTCGCCACACTGTTTCCCGTGAACGGGCCGGAGAAGGAGAGGGCTGATCCCCAAACGAGCAATACCCAACAGGTCCTTATCGATTTCAGCAACGCATCCGCTGCCGCATGGCAGATTGTGAATGACAGCGTGATGGGTGGTATCTCCCGAAGCACACTTCAGATGCATAAAGATGGGTATGCGCTGTTCAGCGGCACGGTATCCCTGGAGAATAATGGGGGGTTTGCATCGGTCCGAATCCGGGCGCAGGCACCGGTAGATCTCTCCGGTTTTGAGGGGCTGTCCGTTCATGTTCTGGGCGATGGTAAAACCTACAGCCTGAGGCTCAGAACTGTTAAGAACGGGCGGCTGACAAATTACTCCTACGAGGCGCGCTTCGCAACCACAGCGGGGGATTGGGAGACGCATCAACTGGCATACAGCGATTTTAGTCCGGTATTCAGAGGAAGAGCCGTTCGCGGCAATCCGGCGCTGAACTCAGATGCCATTTTTGAGATCGGCTTTATGATTCAGGACGGCCAGGAGGGGGAGTTTTGGTTGGGTGTGCGCACGTTGAGTGTGTATTAACTGAGTGTGTATTAACAAGGGCGAGCGGGGGGATTTTAAACCGACGAACAGAGGAATGTTTAACTGATTAACCGAAAAAGCGCGATCGGGGTAGGCCGGCTGTTTGGTATCGGCATCACTTACTCGGTTCTACATTATTCGGTTCATCATTCTGCGGTTTCTCCCTTTATCATTCTGTGGTTTTCCTAAAGATTGAGTACAGCTGTTGTTTGATATTGTGCCACAGTGATTTAACCGACGAACAGAAGAACGTTTAACCGATTAACCGAAAAAGTGCGATCGGGGTAGGCCGGCTGTTTGGTATCGTTATCACTTACTCGGTTTTACATTATTCGGTTCATCATTCTGCGGTTTTCCCCTTCATCATTTTTCGGTTTTCAACAAATCAGGGCAGCAGTTTGAGATCGTACCGTTATTGAGGTGCAGAGTGATTTAACCGACGAACAGACGAATGTAAAACCGATGAACCGATTAAGTGTGATCGGGGCAGGTCAGCAGTTTGGTATCGAAACCACTTACTCGGTTTTACATTATTCGGTTCATCATTTTCCGGTTTCTCCCTTCATCATTCTTCGGCATCCAGCCTCCGTTCCCCTCCATCATTCCGGGCCACTGCAAGCCAGCGGTTGGCTTCTTCGATAATCCAGCCGGGAACGAACTCTTCGTCCATATTGGAAATAATATGCTGCAGAAGGGTTTCGGCGCGGGCATACTCCCGGTCGTGCAGGTAAATTCGTGCAACGGTTGAGCCGGCCAACAGCAGGTGTAAGTGGGTTTCAACCAGCGCTTCAGACATGATTTCGTAAGCCTGGGTTGCATGAGGCCGGGCATCCTCAAACTGTTCCAGATCCAGCAGGAAACGCGCCACATTCATATGGCTGAAGGCGGTTAGAGGGTGCGTTTCGCCCAGGGTAAGCTGACGAATTCGCAGCGCCTCCTGATAGTGTTCAATGGCATCATCACTGTTTCCCATATCTCTGAGCAGAACACCAAGATTGTTGAGTGTTGCTGAAATATCGGGGTGCAATCCGTCTGTATAGACTTCCATAAGCATGGCAAGACCTTTGCGGTAATTTTGCTCCGCAAGATCGTAATCCTCAAGTCCGTGGTAGGTTTAAGCCAGATTGTTATGGATAATGGCAACCTCCGGTCGGGTGGGATCGTTGTTCATCCACAGATCGCGAACCTCCAGTTGTAATTCCAGTGCCTCTTCATACCGTTCCAGCTCCAGCAGAACTACGGCATAATCATTCAGGATGGATGCCCGGGTATCCCACGGGGTGCGGGTATCTGTACGCGCGATCACAGCCCGGTAGCTATCAATGGCGGCATCGTAGTTACCGCGGCGAAATTCGAGCCAGGCAAGGTAGGCGCCTGAGGTTAGCGTGCGGGTGTCATTAAGGCCGTAAAGTGCAGTGAAAAGCTCCTCCGAAATTTTGAGGTTGGTGTAGGAGTCGTCCAGCTCCATGAGGCCAAGCTGGGTATACCCGATTGTGTAACGCAGAGGAGCTTCCAGTTCAGGCTGGGAAGGGAAACGATCACTCACCAGCTGGCCCGCTTTGCGAAGAACATCGCGTATGGTGGCATCGGCACCGGCCTGGTAGGGATCAGCCTCAGTGAGAATGGTTTGCAAAAATTCATTTATCTCAATGGTACGGTCGCGCTCGGCCCGTGCCTGATCGGCCTGCCAAACTGAAACAGCCGTGGTTGTGAGAAGGCTGATTGCCACAATAGCTGCTGCGGCAACTCCAATCCTGTGCCGTGCGATAAATTTGCGGGCACGGTAGAGCAAGCTCTCAGGGCGTGCCGTTACCGGCAGGTTGTTTTGATGGTTTTGGATATCCTGAAGAAGCTGCTCTGCCGAACCATATCGCCGGACGGGATCTTTTCTCAGTGCCTTTAGAATAATGTTGTCCAGATCACCTTTCAATACTCTTTTAGTAAGACCTGGATTAAGCACAGCCGTTTTCGAACCATCTGGATTACTATTCTGCATACGGCTTACCAGCATACTTGGCCTTGTAGGCGGTGTGCCGGTGATTACATTGCCGATCTCATGCGGTGTTTTTTCGGTGAAGGTGTAGGGAAGTGAACCGGTAAGAATCTGGCAGAGCAGCAGCCCCAGGGTGTACACATCGGTGGCGGTGGTGATCGGTTCGCCGTTGATTTGTTCCGGACTTGCATATTCCGGAGTCATCATCCGCAGGCCGGTTTGGGTGAGAGCAAGGTTGTTGTCCGGGTTTTTATCCAGCATCTTGGCGATGCCAAAATCGAGCAATTTTACCGTGCCGTCTTTGGTAACCAGTATGTTGGATGGTTTCAGGTCACGGTGCACAATCAGCTGCCGATGTGCATACTGCACAGCTTCACAAATCTGAGTAAATACATGGAGGCGACCGTCAATGTCGATATTGTTGTTACTGCACCATCGGGTAACCGGTTCGCCATCCACATACTCAAGTATAAAGTAGGGGCGTCCTTCACCGGTAATACCGGCATCCACCAGCTGGGCAATGTTTTTATGCTGCAAACGGGCCAGTATTTGCTGCTCTTTTATAATTCGTTGATACCGCTCGCGCCCCGGCATTATACCATGCAGTGTTTTGATGGCAACCTGCCGTTCAAACTTTCCATCGGCACGTTCGGCCAGATAAACGGTGCTCATACCGCCTTTTCCAATCTGGCGGAGGATTTTCCACGGGCCAATCTGAACACCGCTCTCCAGATTCTGGTCGAAAAGCAGTTCTCTGTTCAGGAAGGAGTCAGATGCCTGGTGAGAATCCATTAACTGCTTTACCATGCCTGCAACGGCGGGGTTGCTGGCTTCAAGGTCATCAAGGTAAGCTTGCTGAGCGATTCCGCTAAGCTCAAGAGCTTGGTGGAAGTGATCTTCTATCGACTGCCAGCGTTTTGCATCCATTGGTGGTTAGCTAAACATGTGTTGATTGCGATTATACACCTCAAAGTGGTTGTATTCAAATTAAAAAAGTTTAACGTTAAGGTATGTTGCCGGTTGTATGGGGAACCGGGGGTTTTTTAACCGACGAACAGACGAATGTAAAGCCGATGAACCGAAAAAGTGTGATCGGAGTGGGAGTTTGAAATCGTGCTGTTACTGAGTTGCAGAGTGTTTTAACCGAAGAACAGAAGAACGTTTAACCGATGAACCGATTAAGTGTGATCGGGGCAGGTCAGCAGTTTGGTATCGAAACCACTTACTCGGTTTTACATTATTCGGTTCATCATTTTTCGGTTTCTCCCATCATCATTCATCGGTTTCTTACAAATCGTGGCAGGCTGTTTGAAATCGAGCCGTTATTTAGTTACAGAGTGTTAAACCAAAAAAACAGACAAACGTTTAACCGATTAACCGAAAAAGTATGATCGGGGTGGGGCGGCTGTTTGATATGGGTATCACTTACTCGGTTTTACATTATTCGGTTCATCATTTTTCGGTTTCTCCCATTATCATTTTTCGGTTTTCCCGTTCGGTTCATCATTCTGCGGTTTTCTATAATACGTTTTAAGTTTTTCGCATTTTTTTTAAAAAAAAGTGTAAGAGTTTTGCTTATTCGGGTTCTTACAATAAAACGATAACAAACCCGAACCCAATGAAAGAAAGAGTTTACGATCTGGAAGAGAGGCTTATACAATTTGGTGTATCCATCATCGAACTTGCTGAGGCGATGAATAAACGGCGGTATGCTGCAATTCACTTATCCAAACAATTAATACGGTCAGGAACATCTCCTGGCATTCATTATGGTGAAGCGCAGGCTGCGGAATCACGAAAGGATTTTGTCCATAAAATGAAAGTGATTCTGAAAGAATTAAGAGAAAGCCGTGGAAACCTGATAATGAGCCAAAGAGCGAGCCTGATAACATCTGACCGTACCACTGATTCAGTTATTGATGAGTGCAACCAGTTAATTGCCATTTTTACAAAAAGCATTCAAACAGCTGAAAAAGGGAAGGGAAGGAAGCGACGAACAGAGAAGTAGAAAACCGACGTAAAGATGAAGGTTTATTCGATGAACCAAACAAGTGTGATTTGGACTGGAGTTTGAAATCGTGCCGTTATTTAGGTGCAGAGTGTTTTAACCGAAGAACTGACGAATGTTTAACCGATGAACCGAAAAAGTGTGATCTGTGCAGGCCGGTTGTTCGAAATCAGCATCACTTACTCGGTTCTACATTATTCGGTTTATCATTCTTCTGTTTCTCCCCCCGGGTCTTCGCCGAATTCGGCAAAAAAGC